>JBGPZR010000421.1:0-2403 GCA_041493845.1 Terriglobia bacterium
CGATCGCCCCCCAGGCCACCGGCGCAGTGTTGGCAATCAGGTTGAGCGCCGCAGCGTGGAATGGCCTGAAACCCAGGCCGATCATAAACGCGCCTGCAATCGCCACCGGGGCGCCGAATCCCGCCGCGCCCTCAATGAAGGCGCCGAAGCAATAGGCAACCAGAAGCACTTGCAGGCGGCGGTCCGGCGTAATCCCGGCAATCGATTCCTTCATGATCTCGAACTGGCCTGTCTCGACAGAGACGTCGTAGAGATACACCGCAGCCAGCACGATCCAGGCGATCTTCAGGATTCCGAAAGCCACGCCATACCCGAAACTCATGGTGGCGAGGGCCAGCGGCATTTTGAACACCAGCGTGGCCACCACCACGGCCGTGAATGCACCGGCAATAGCGCACCAGTGCGGCCTCACCTTCAAGCCCGCGAGCAATGTGAAGAGCACAATGATCGGTAGAGCCGCAACCAGCGTAGACAGCCACCACATGCCAAGCGGGTCATACACCTGGGTCCAGGTCATGAAGCACTCCTTTTGGGTATTCGGCCGCCCGACGCGGCGCCGACTTATCTACGGGGCCCTAACGTGGCCACCAGGCACGGCCATACAAGCGCAACACTCGCGCTCGACGACATGTTGAGGAAAACTCTCGCCTGGAACGACACTCTGCGGCGCTCATATAGCCCGTCGAACGGCGAATGTCAAGACGAAGAAACCAAAATTAGCACAGGCGGAATTCTCAGTTGCTCCGCTTCCTTCGAAGCATCCAGACGCTGGTGAGCCCCAGTGAGATCAGGAGCAACCTGTCAGGCTCGGGAACTTGCGTGGTTGGTGGGGGCGGTGCGGGGAGGAAGGATTTACTGGAATTCCCGGACTGGACGAGCGAGGGCGAAATTAGGGCGAATTCCAGGACCACACCGTGGACAGTCTGTTCGCCTGTTCCGATTTGGGTCCTCTGGCCAGTAGTTTGTTTCCGCCTCTCATCGTAGATTCAACCTACTTTCGGCCGCGTCTTCACCGTTGGAGCGGGCCCGTTTGCGGGTCTCACGCGACGGGCGATGGACACCCCAGCCGGCCGCTAGCCCTGGCCCCGAAGGAGATTGGGAATCCATGAGGCGACTCACAGTCGTTTTGTTTTTCGTGCTTCCATTTGTTCTGGCTGCCGCTGCCACACAACAGCAGCAGTTCACAGAAGCTCCAACCGGGTTCGACGATCAGACCAACGGCGCGGTTGATCAAAATAGTTTCTCGACTGCTGAGAGTCTGTTCACGGAAGTTGAACAGCCAACACCCGACGGGCTCGGCCCGGTTTACAACGCCCAATCCTGCCGGGAATGCCATCAGAACGTGGTCACGGGCGGGCCGAGCCAGGTGTCGGAGCTGCGCGCCGGTCACCAGGACGCCAAAGGAAACTTCGTGGGAGCGACGCTGACGCTGCGCGACGGCTCGACGCTAGGTCCGAGATCACTGATCAACCAGAGAGCTATCTGCGCTGGCGCACAGGGTTATGTTCCTGAAAGAGAAAATATCCGCGCGGCGCGCATGTCTGTGAGCATACTCGGCGACGGATTCGTCGAGGCTGTCCCGGACGATGAGCTCAAGAACATCGCTGCGAAGCAAGCGCAAGCGACAAATGGAAGGATCCATGGCGAGTGGGTCGAGGTGCCGGTGCTGGAAGGCGGCACGCTGGCCGTCGGCCGATTCGGATGGAAGGACCAGCATGCCAGCCTGCTTTCGTTCGCTGGCGACGCCTACGTGAATGAAATGGGGATCACAAACCGCTTGTTTTCCTCGGAGGCCACTACGCTTTGCAATCCGCCGGGCGTGGCCGAGCCCAACGATCAAAACAACGATATCGACAAGTTCGCGAGCTTCATGCGAGCAACCAAAGCGCCGCCGCGGGATCAGGCACTTGCCTCATCGCCCGACGCAGTAGCGGGGGCTGCGGTATTCGAGAAAATCGGATGCGCCATGTGTCACGTCGCGACGCTTACCACCGCGCCTCCGGGAACCACGATCAACGGCAGCTCATTTACCTTGCCGGACGCGCTCGGAAATAAAATGTTCCATCCCTACGGTGATTTTCTGCTCCATGACATCGGAACGGGCGATGGCATCGTGCAGGCCGGCGGTCAGGAAACAGGTCAGAAGATCCGTACTGTGCCCCTCTGGGGGACGCGCGTGCGTCCGCAGAAGATGCACGACGGCGCATCGCTTACCTTTGAGGATGCGATCCGGCGCCACCGAGGGGAGGCAGGAGAAACTTCGGAGCGATTCCTTTTCCTTACGCCGCAACAGAAGAATCAGCTCCTCTGTCAGGCCGTCGCTAAAATAGTCATCTTCGCTTTCGGGGCTCAGATTCGCGAAAGGCAGGACCGCCATGGCCGTTGGCGCGGATGGGTCCGGAG
>JBGPZR010000309.1:0-3542 GCA_041493845.1 Terriglobia bacterium
ACATTACTCAGGTCACCAACGTTTACAACACCACCGTCATCAACAGAAATGTCAGCGTTACGAACGTCAACTACATGTACGCGAATCAGGCCGGCGCTGTTACCGCCGTCCGGCGAGAAGACTTCGTAGGCGCTCGCTCCGTCAGCCAGAACGCAGTGAAGGTCACGCCCGAGCAGATCCAGAACGCTCGCCCCGAAAAAGGGCGAGAACAGGAACAGCTCGCCCCCACGCGCGCTAGTTACGTCGCAGCAACCGCCAAGCCGGCTCCACCCTCTGCGCGGCCTGTGGTTCCCTTCACCGACCGCAAAGTCGTCGCCAAGATCAATCCGCCACCTCCGCCTGCTGGTGCCCACGTCCCCACAATCGTAAACGCTCAAAAGCCCCCGGCCGCTGGCACGCCGCGTCCCGGAGCGAACAGGGACACGCAAGTGCCACCTCGCGGCAACGCTGCGCAGCAGCCGCCGCCTGCAGGGGCAGTCAAGAACGCCGAGCCTCCAGCACGCGGCAACACTGTGCAGCAGCCGCCGCCTGCAGGGGCAGTCAAGAACGCCGAGCCTCCAGCGCGCGGCAACACCGTGCAACAGCCGCCGCCTGCAGGGGCAGTCAAGAACGCCGAGCCTCCAGCGCGCGGCAACACTGTGCAACAGCCGCCGCCCGCACAGACGAAGACAGCTACGCCGCCGCCCGGTGGAAACAAGAATGTGGAAGGTCCGGCTCGTGGCAACACTGTGCAGCAGCAACAGCCGCCGCCCGCGCAGACGAACGATCAGCGCCCGGCCGGAAAGTTCACGCCGCCGGGCAAGGCAAAGGATGAAACGAACGACGCCCGTCCTCCGCGAGACACCAAGCCCACTCCGCCGCCAAGGCAGGAGGAGCGCCGGGTGGAGCCGCCGCCGAAGCAGGAGGCTCATCCCCAGCCGCCTCCGAAGCAGGAGGCTCATCCCCAGCCACCTCCGAAGCAGGAGGCTCATCCCCAGCCACCTCCGAAGCAGGAATCACGTCCTGCTCCGCCACCGAAGGAAAAAGAAAAGGAAAAGGAGAAGGGAAAGGACAAGGAAAAGGATAAAGAGACTCAGCCTCCGCGCGGTTGGCGGTAGCCCTCCTCGTCTCCCATCTGCAAAAAGGCCACGTCCCGCATCGCCGGGACGTGGCCTTTTTTTTCTCTTCTCCTGTCTTTGTGGCACAGCCAATCCTGGCTGTGCTCTTCCGAGCTACACTCGCGCCAAAGGCAACCAACAAAAATCGGACTGAACATCACGGCCCACCTTTACGCCTCGGTGTCGTTTATGTAGCGGCCGGCTTCAGGCGGGCGCCTTGCTTCCTCCAAGCCATCTCGCACCCGTTGTGCGCGAGTTCTTCGTCAGGGCAAAACTTTTTACCCTGAGGTACAAAGGGCAGCCGTGCCGAAAAGTGCGCGCAAACACAGGGCTTCAGCCCCTCAGACTCGCGAGCGGCGCCAGTTGGAATTGTGGAGATAGCTTACAGAGAGCCCTACTGGGAGGGAGGCTTTTCTTGCGCAGCGGCGCCCGGATCAGCGCCCGCAGGCGTAGCTTGCGAAGGCGGCGCGGGCTGCTGCACCGCGAAATATGCCCGCCCAAACGCCGAATGCTGCGTCCCCGCACCCACCACAACCGCCTGCACCGTGTATCGCCCGGCAGACAGCTTCGCAAGCGGCAAGCTGATGCGAAATGAGGCGGTGCGTGTTTTTGCATCCACTTCTGCGGCCTCGAGGAGCGGCGTCGCATTCACCTGTAGGCCGCTCCGGAAAAATATCAGTCCCGCGCGAAGACCACTAGGATCGAATTTTTCGGACTTGTCCGCCTTCTCTGGAAAGTACGCTTGGAAGAAAACGTACAGCGTTTGTCCCCGCGTGAAAAATCGCGTGACGCTCGGCACGATTCTTTCCCCGCCCACATCCAGCGGCGAATTCACCAGCTTGGCTCGAGTTCCCTGCCCCTTCGTTTCCACTTCCGATGTTTTCGCCACGGGAACGAGCTGGCTCGAAAGCAGCACGGAGCTGAGCAGCATGCGCTTCGGGTCCGCCTGGGGCACAACGATGTCCTGCTCAAACGTTCCGATCCGCCCCGATTCATTTTCACGCGCCAGAAATTTCAGCCGGTACTTCCCCGGCGCCAGCACCACCCCGCCCTGATACACCAGACTCGATTGGCTCACTTGCTGGAACCGCTGCGCATCCAGATGCACCTGAATGGTGTCGCGCAATTCTGCCACCGCCTGCCCCCCCGGATACGCGCGCACCTCGGCGGCGAAATCGAACGCCGCTTCGCGCCGTCCGTGCTTTTCCGCCCAATCGAGGGCGCTCGAAGAAAGTTTCGCCGCAATCGGAACATAGGTCTCTTGTTCGCTCAGCCGGAACATGGCGGTCTCCACCGCAATCGGCAAATCCACCGCGGGACTATCCGAGCGCATCGCCTCTGCTAACTGCTCCTCGCGGCTCTCCTTCTCCATGTGTTGAAAGTCCTGCGGCGCATAGTAGCCCGTGCGGTAGCGGACGTGCGCTCCCGCCGCATTCACCTTCATGTGAATTCTCCGCCATCGCCCATCGCGCTTGATTCCAGCGGGCAAATAGTACCCGACGAGATAGTAGCCGCTGTTGTCTTGCTGAATTTTTGGAAACGCGTCGCTCAGATCGCCCAGATCGAAAAACGCTTTGCCGCCCGTATCGGAAGAAAGTGTCGCGAGCGTATCGCGTGTCCCCTCGCGCTGGTCGTTCTGATGAAACACGGACGCTCCCGAGAACATCGAAGTCCCCGTCGCGGCGTTCGTGGTCACGTCACCTCCCGGTGCCGTGGCAAACAATCCCCGCGCATCAATCGAGTAGATCGAAACATCGGCGCGATTCGCCGCATCCGTTGCCGCTCGCAACGCCGTGCGGTTTTCCTCGCCCGTCTGCGTGATTCCGCCGGTGAATTCAATCACCGCTTTCCGTCCGGGAATTGCAGCCAGCACGTTGGCCAGACCCTCCACCGCGGCGAGTTTCTGATCCGTGTTGAATACATTGAATTCCGTTTCATCGGCCGTGTATGCCGCCCCGGTGTATTCTTGCACGTCGGCTTCGCCGTTTTGCGCCGCCGCGGCAAGCGGATCACCCAATGACGACACCGCTCCCGGAACCAACCGCGCGATGCCCTTTTCCAGCGCCGCGCGGTCGTTTGTAAAATTCACCACCACCGAAAGCCGCGCGCTGAACGTGACGATGGCCACCAAATCCGCGGGGCTCATCTGCTGCTTTACGAATTTTTTCGCCGCGTCGTGCGCGCGCTGGATGTCGCCCGTCTGCATCGAGGTCAGATCGAAAAACAGCACCATCATGCGCCGGTCGCGCGTCTGTTCGCTCATAGCTTCCGCCGGCCCCGCGCTTGTCGCCGGCGCATCCACGGGCACAACCACCGGCGCCGCATCCACTTCACCGGCTGTTTCGATTTTCTCGATGTCTGAATACGCGAAACTCGAAATCTTCTGCGGCTTCCCATCGTCCGTGATCGTGAACTGCTCCGCCTTCAGCCCCTTGATCGGCTTTC
>JBGPZR010000213.1:0-4723 GCA_041493845.1 Terriglobia bacterium
CGCGGACATGTATTACTTCGAGGACGCGGTTGCGCGCGTCACAAAAGAAGCGGGGATGCGCGGCGTGCTGGGCGAAACCATTATTGATTTTCCCGCGCCCGACAATAAGACACTTGCCGAAGCCTATGCCTACACGCAGAAGTTCCTCGATCACTGGAAGGGCGATGCGCTGATCACTGCGGCTGCGGCGCCGCATTCGATTTATGCGTGTTCGGAAAAAACGCTGCAGGACAGCGCGGCGCTCGCGCGGCGGAATGGCGCGCCCATCCTGATGCACATCGCGGAAGCTCCCTTCGAGCTGGAGCAGAGCCGCGCGAAGCACGGGCTTTCGCCGGTCGCGTATCTGGAGCGCGCGGGCATTCTGGGCGCGGACGTTGTGGGCGCGCACTGCATCTGGGTGGACGCGGGCGACATCTCGATCCTGACGCATTTTAATGTGGGCTGCATCCACAACCCGTCGAGCAACATGAAGACAGCGGCGGGCGTGATGCCCGTGGTGGAAATGCTCGCGGCCGGCGAAGCGATCGGGCTGGCAACGGACGGCGCGGCGAGCAATAACAATCAGGACCTGTTTGAGGAGATGGACCTGGCCGCGAAGCTGCAGAAAATCGCGCGGCGCGATCCACGTGCGCTGCCTGCCGAGCAGGTGGTCGAGATGGCTACCATCACCGGGGCGCGCGCGCTGCACCTGGAAAAATATATCGGGTCGCTCGAAGCGGGCAAGAAAGCGGACCTGATCCTGGTGGACACTGGCGCGCCGCACGCCGTGCCGATGTACAACGCCTATTCGCAGATCGTGTATGCGCTGAAAGCATCCGATGTGCGGTCGGTGGTGATCGCCGGGAGAATCGTGATGGAAGACCGCCGCATGCTCACGCTCGATGAAAAAGAAATTCTTGCGAAGGCGCAGGAATACAGGAAAAAGATCGAAGCGTCGATGGCGGCACCGGCGACAAGATAAGGGAAAAGCCTCACGTCAGTCCCGAGAAAGGCGGTCGGGACGGGACACATTCGCTGTGCTCAGTGCGGGCGTGAGCTACAAATCCCCGGCGGAGAACAGTCAGGAAACAATGTCGTAAGAGTGTCAACAGCGCCAGAGGAGAGCTAGTCGCCGGAGCCGAGAATTTTTCGCGAGCGCTGCAGTTTGATGGCGGTGTTGCGCAGCGTTTCCGGAATATTTTTGTTGGTGGCGAGGATTTTCAGATCCGTGGCGTTGAGGCGCGGCAGGATGTGCAGGGAAATATCGAGCGGCGTCTTGGGATTCTTGGCCAGGTTTCTGACGATGGCGTAGCTCTTGATGAAAATGCGGTTCAGCGAAATGATCCGCAGGACGTCGGAAGTAACGTTGGCCATGGAAGCGAATGCTTCCACTTCCGACTCCGAGAGCCGTGGCGACTGCAGAACGCTGCGCTGCACGACCTTATTCCGGTCGCGGATAAGCAGCATGCGCTCCTCGCGCCCGCCTTTCAGCGCCAGGATGATGCGCTCGACCACGTTCAGATGGGTCAGTTTCTGCATCAGCGTCTCGCGCTTCACCGGGTCGGGCTCCGCTTCGGCGGCAGCCTCCTCGATTTCTTTCACGTTTGTCGCTTCATTCTTTTTAATTTCATGAATCAATTCCTGCTGCTCGGCGGAAGCGGCCTGGGAGTGCGCGAGCGCGTCGATAAGTTGCGGGTCGGAGGTGAGCCGCTCGAGATTGTCGAGGAGCGCCTGGATCCCGGCGGCGGTTAGATAGCGGGCCGCGCGCGTTACTGCCGCGGTGGGGCAAGCGGGATTTTTCGCAAGCGCGTCTGCAATTCCGGGTTTTTCTCCGGAGTTATCGGCGCAATAGGCGAACAATCGCGGGTCCGCATCCGGCCGCGCGAGCGCCAGCAGGAAGGAGTCATGAGTTTGCGTCAGCAGGACGCCCTGGGCGCGCTGCGCAATGGCCTCGTCCGCGTCCGTCGAAAGCACGGCTAGTAGTTCGGCGCGCAATTCCGGCGCAAGCGAGGCGCCGCCCGAGCAAACCGCCAGCTTTCGTTCGGGCCGCGCCCGCCCGGAGCGGATTTCTTCGCGCAGTTCCGCGCTAATGGGGGCCTCCCGCGGCGGACTTCAAATCTTTTCGTGTGAGCGTGATGCTTCCGGATTGTCCGGGGGGACCGATGGGCGCCACAGTCTGCCCGTTGAGTTCCAGCAGGAGAGCGCTCGATTCGCTGGAGGTGATCTCAAGCGAATCCCTGGCGTCGAAGCGCATCACGTTGCCGGGCTCCACGTGCCCATCGTAAACGGTTCTCCCATCGGCAACCACTTTCAAACCGGCAGGCTTGCCGGCTTCGATTTTCAATTCGAGCGCAGCAGGCGTGGCGGCGGCACCGCGTGCCGCGGTCGCATCGGGAGAAGCAGGCGGAGCGGTGGTCGAGGCCGGGGAAGCAGTGTGCTTGCGGTGGAGCCGCGCAGCGATCTGCGCACCGTAATGGGCGTAGATGAACCATCCGCCTGTGAGAATGGCGGCGAGCAGCCCGAAGGCGACAATCGCTGGTCCCCAGTTGCGCCGCATCTCCATCGGCGGATCGGGAATCATGCCGCCTTCGGTGCGGTTCTTGGTTTCGAGCGCGTATTCCGCCACCAGGCTGTCTTCATCGAGTCCCAAAAAGCGCGCCACGGAGCGAATGAAGCCGCGATTGAAAACGCCGCCGGGGAGCTGGTCCCAATGGTCATTCTCAAGAGCTTCGAGGAAGCGCGTGCTGATGCGCGTGGCGGCGGAGATTTCTTCGAGGGAGACGCCGCGCATTTCCCGCTCGCGTTTTAAGTGTTCGCCGAAAGGTGCCGTTGACATCCGCAGGGTTCCACAACCAAGGAAAAAATATAGGCGTCGGTGCGGGGAGTGTCAATGACAGTCGTTGTGGGGCCGGGGCTGCCAGGCGGGCGATGCCACCGATAAGCCTTACGGCAATCGCGCCGCGAAGTCCATTGCGGTAGGCGAAAACGGTTCACTATAATGGAAATGTTGCCCGAGGAGAGCCGAGACCCGAAATTGCTTGCCCCGACGGAACCGATGCGGAGAGCTGACGACACCAAGCTCTTCGACGGCGTCGAGCGTCGCCGGACTGCGCGCGTGAGTGCGGAAGTACCGGAATCGAGCGAAGTCACTGTTTTCCACGAACTTGGCAAGGCCCTCACTTCCTCGCTGCAATTGGACCAGGTGCTGCGCACCATCATGGAGAAGATCAACGAGGTGCTGCGCCCGGACACCTGGTCGCTGCTGCTGATGGATGCGGATAAGGGCGAGCTGTACTTTCAGATCGCCACGGGCAAAGGCGCCGAAGCGCTGAAGGACGTGCGCATCAAGCTCGGGCAGGGATTGGCGGGGTGGGTGGCGCAGACGGGCGAAGTGGTGGTGGTGCCGGACACCAGCAAGGATTCGCGTTTCTTTGCGCAGGTGGATGCGCGGACGAAAATGGAGACGCGCTCGATCGTGGCCGTCCCGGTGCGCTTCCGCGATCATTGCCTGGGAGTGATCGAGCTGATCAATTGCATCGGCCCGGATGGATTCAGCCCGCGCGACCTGGCGCTGCTGGAGGCGCTGGCCGATTACGCGGCGATCGCCATCGAGAATGCGCGCCACGTCCAGCGCATTCACGAGCTGACCATCACCGACGATTGCACCAGCCTCTATAACGCCCGGCATTTGAATTTTATGCTGGACACGGAAATTTACCGCTCGCACCGCTACGCCTTCGAGTTTTCGCTGATCTTCATCGACCTGGACCACTTCAAACTGGTGAACGACACTTACGGGCACTTGATGGGATCGAAACTGCTCGCGGAGATTGGCGAGGCGATTAAAGATAAATGCCGCTTGATTGACCTGGCGTTCCGCTACGGCGGGGATGAATTCGTGGTGCTGCTGCCGCAGACGTCGAAAGAAAATGCGCTGGGCGTCGCGCGGCGCTTGCACAAACTGATCCGCGAAGCCGTCTGGCTGAAAGAACCCGGCTTGAACGTGCACATCACCGCGAGCGTCGGCGTGGCTTCCTATCCCTCGGATTCACGCACCAAGGCGGAGCTATTGCATCTGGCCGATGAAGCCATGTACATGGTGAAGAATTCGACGCGCGACAGCGTGGCCGCCGCTAGCCTCGGGGTTCTCCCGCAGGCGTAATCCTGGAATCGGAAAAATTGCTGGGCGCGAGATTTTGGGACGCGTGCGGCTGATTCAGCCTTCTGGTGTGGGCCCCCCGGCCTGGCAGAGCAATTCCTCGAGTGTCCGGCAGACTTCTTCCACCTGCTCTGGCTGAATCCGGTTGAAGAAGGGCAAAGCAAGCGAGCGCGCTGCATGCAACTCCGTGACTGGCAGGGCCATTCTCTGAAAAGACGCATCCTTGTAGATAGGCTGCAAATGGAGGGGTGCGAAATATCTGCCGCAGCCGATTCCGCGCGCAATCATCACTTTCATAATCCAATCACGCTGGAATTGAGAAAACTGGGCGCTCAGACGGACTACATAGACGAACCAACTGATCCGGCGGCGCGGCAGAGTCAAGGTAGGCAGTTGCAGCGCGGGATTGTTGCCGAGCCGGCGCTGGTACTGTGCGGCGATGGCGGCGCGTCTTTCCAGGATAGCTTCGATGCGCTTCAGTTGCTCGACACCGAGCGCGCAATTGATCTCCGAGAGGCGATAGTTGTAACCAAATTCAGTGTGCTCGAACCAATCCTCTGAATCGTTGCGGCCCTGGTTGCGAAG
>JBGPZR010000347.1:0-3155 GCA_041493845.1 Terriglobia bacterium
TAACAAGTGCCAACATGATCTTGGGCGGTTCGGACACCGCGCTCCCAAATTCCCAGATTACGCTTTCAGGGAATTTGCGCGGGTTTGCGGCGGAGGCCATTAACGAAAGCAATCAGGATTTGAAACAGAAGGCCTGCTGCGACTCGATGCCCGGAGGCGGAGGAGGGAACAAAGTCTTAAGCAACAGGTGAGTCGGGAAATAAACGGCGAAGATTAGAAGCAGGAGGCTGATTGTGATGTGGATGGGAGCAGGGCCCCAGGCACGATGAAAGAAAGCGTCCCTGAAAGCGAAATTCAGATTTTTCGTCGGGTCCGTGAAGCGCGAGGCGATGAACAGAATCAGCGCGATCGCCGATTGCAGCGGCCAGCCGCGCCGGTCATATCCGATGCGATGGAGGGACCAGAGAAGGAGCGGCGGCATCAGAAGATGGAAAAGCGAGAGGAGACGCACCCAGAGAGGGAAGCGCGCGTCGAAGAGATATTCCGTGCCGCCGATCAGGTGATGCCCGAGGAAGAATCTCCAGGCGGCGTCGAGCGCCCAGGTAATGTCAATCAGCAGCGAAGAAACCGCCTGGCTCGATATCAGCAGCGCGTTGCCGCTCCAGAGGCCGATACAAGTGAGAAGGACGGCGACATCGCACAAGTGCAGGAAATTTGCCGCGCCCCAGGCGTGCCAGTAAATGGGGAACCAGATCAAGAGCCAGAGAAGCGCGCTCCACCGGAGCCACGTGGGGAGCTTTTGCTGGACTGGTGAACGCAAGGGCATTGGGTCGAGGAGCTGCGCGAAAGCTGCGGCATGGTATCAAATGGGGGAGGCAAATCCCATCCGGACACGCCTTCACTCACCCAGCCCATCCTTCTGTTTATTTCCGGTGGAACGCCTGCACGCAGGCAAAGTTATCTGTGTCGTGTAAAGCCGCAGCTTTTTCTGGCGCGGGCTGGCGCTGCATGCGAAAATTCTCAACTGTGATGGAAATGCTTCCAGTCTATCTGGCGACAGGTGGCGTGTGCGCCGCCGGCGGAATCTTTGCGTGGGCCGCGATGGCTCCCTCGGCGCAGCTATTTGGAGCGACGCTGCGGCACACCGGCGATCCCTCCACGATGGCGCTTACATTTGATGATGGTCCGAACCCCACGATCACGCCGGGGCTGCTCGATTTGCTCGAGCGCTACAACGCACGCGCGACTTTTTTCTTGATCGGAAGGCACGCGCGCGCGTTTCCGGGGCTCACGAAGGAAATTTTTGACCGCGGGCACACCGTCGGCAATCACACGGAAACGCATCCGAAGCTCACGTTTCTTTCGCCGCGGCGGATTGCGGAGGAGCTCGACCGTTGTGACGAAGCGATCACGTCCGCGACCGGGCAAGCAATCCGCTGGATGCGGCCGCCGTATGGCTTTCGCGGGCCACAGCTCGATGGAGTGGTGCGAGCGCGCGGTGGCGCGGGCGTGGTGATGTGGTCCGCGATGGCTTATGACTGGAAGCCGCAGCCGGCAGAGCGCGTGATTAAGCGCTTGCGCGGTGCGCGGGGAGGCGATATCGTCCTGCTTCACGACGCGGATCACCGGCAGCCGCAGAGCGATCGCGCCCATACTGTTGCGGCGCTCGAATACTGGCTGCCGCGGTGGAAGGATGCAGGCATCCGCTTTGTGAGCGTGGATGAGATGGCCGGAAGCCGCGTGACGGCCTGACAAAATGGACGAGCGAAAATTTTACGACGAGAAAGAGCAGATCAAGCAGATTCCGCTGGTGTGCCCGCACTGCCACCAGGAAAACACTTTTCCGGTGCGCTGGATGGTGCGCACAAAAAAAGCGGCGCCGCCGAAAGGCGGGAATGAAGAAGATCGGGCGCATTACGCGAAGGCGCGGTCTTACATGGTGCGCATCGACGATATGGTGGCCTGCCGAAATATTCGCTGCCGCAAGCGCTTCGACCTGACCGGCCAGACGGTGGTCCTGACGCAAGAGGGAGGGCTGCCGGCTGACGAGCCGGCGTAGAGAATTCCACGGCGGCGCGATTCATTCCTCGCCGAATTCAATGCAAGGACACAGGCTAGAGCGCTCATGTACTCCTAATCTTCTTCGGAATTTCCCCGCAGAACCGTGGCTGTAGGCTGTCCTTCAAGCACTTCGCGGATTTTCTGCGCCAGTGATTTCAAGTTGAACGGTTTTTGCAGAAAGGCCACGCCGCCCTCGAGGACACCATGACGAAACACGCTGTCGTCGGTATAGCCGGAGATGAACAGCACTTTCAAATCTCCGCGCTCGACGGCAAGCCGGGTAGCGAGTTCGCGCCCGCTTAATCGGGGCATGACCACGTCGGTGATCAGCATGTGGATCGGCCCTTTATGCGCGGCGGCCACTGCGAGCGCCTGAACGCCGTCAGAAGCTTCCAGAACGCGATAGCCAATCGTGCCAAGATAATCGCGAACGAGCTCGCGCACACTCTCTTCGTCTTCCACGAAGAGAATTGTTTCTGTGCCCGGCGCGGGGCCGCTCTGAAGTTGATCGGCGAACGGCTGCTCGACCTTCGCGGCGACCCGCGGCAGATGAATCTTGAACGTCGTCCCGTGGCCGACCTCGCTGTACACCCAGATAAATCCGCCGGTCTGCTTCACGACGCCATAGACGGTGGCGAGCCCCAGGCCTGTGCCTTTTCCCTGGGCCTTCGTGGTGAAGAAAGGCTCGAAGATGCGCGCCTGCGTTTCGGCGTCCATCCCGCAGCCATTGTCGGTGACCGTGAGCATGATGTAAGGGCCCGGTTCCAGTCCGCCGGGATGTTGCGCGGCGTAGCTGCGGTCGAGGTCGATGTTTGATGTTTCGATGGTCAGGCGGCCGCCGTCCGGCATTGCGTCGCGCGCGTTGACCACCAGGTTCAGCACCACCTGCTCCACTTGGCTCGGGTCGGCCTTCACGCGCCCAAGATTCAAGGCGGGCAGAAATGCCAATTCGATATTGGCGCCGATCAGGCGCGAGACCATCTGGATCATCCCGGCGACAACTTCGTTCAAATCCAGGACGCGCGGCTGCAGCACCTGCTTGCGGCTGAAAGCCAGCAACTGGCGCGTCAGTCCCGCGGCGCGCTCGGACGCGCTCTGCATTTGTTCGATGCTATGGCGCAAGGAAGAAGTTTCGGGCAGCCGGTCGAGCAGCA
>JBGPZR010000419.1:0-2422 GCA_041493845.1 Terriglobia bacterium
CTTCTTGCAACAAGGAGGCAAATGCAATGCACCTGCGCGCGACCGCATCCCGTGCTGCAACTCTCCTGGCCAAACGCCCTGCGCTTTTCGGGCGGCTTCTGCTTGCCAAGATCAAGACCTCGCGGCGAATGCCGCCGCTTCCAGCCAGGAAGCGCGTCCGCGGCGTCGTTTTCGAATACGACCTCAGCCTGTATCGCGGCACTGCGCCCATGTATTTCGGCTCCTATGCCTTACTCATCACCGAAGCGATGAAGCGATTCCTGAAGCCGGGAGATGTCTTCATCGACGTGGGCGCAAACATCGGCTATCTATCAGCCGTCGCGGCGGGGCTTGTCGGCAAGCGGGGCCAGGTTCACTGCTTCGAGCCTGTGCCGGCCTATTTTGACCGGCTTCAAAATCTCGCGAAGCTGAATCCCGGCTACGCTATCCTGCCGAATTTCTGCGCTGCGGGAGACACGGCCGGTATGTGCACGATTTACATCACACGCGAAGCAGGCCAGAACACCATGGTGCCAGCCTATCAGTCACGTTCCGAAATCACTTCCACGCTCGAAGTGCCGGTCGTACGCCTCGATTCCTACATTGCGGGCCGCGGCACTCATCGCGTCGCGCTAATCAAGATTGATGCCGAGGGTTTCGAGTTCCCTGTCCTGAAGGGCCTGCAAGGCTACTTCGAGCAAAACAGACATCGCCCGCCCATCATTTGCGAAATTGCCCCGCGTGCTTATCCGCTGATGGGTAAGAAACTTTCGGAACTCGCGGATTACATGGCGGGCTACGGCTACACGGCCCGCGATTTGATTGATGCTTCCACACGGGTGGTTCTCGCTTCGATGGAACACGTGGACGATGTCTTATTTCTCGCCGGGACAGCAGCCTAGATGGAACACGAACTCACGATCGGCAGCTCTCGCGGGCGCAACCTGCCATTCGCATCGAGCGCCGCACTCCTCGCCGCTGCGTTGGCGGCGGGTTTCGTGCTGTTCGCGTTCGACGCGCCCCTGCGAACGCTCTTGGTCCTCGCCGGCGCTGCGGCCGTGGTGGCGCTGCTGCTTTATCCCGAGCTGGCACTGGCGCTCTACGTTGTCGTCGGCGACGTGAAGGGTGACGAGCGCGTCGCCTCGCTCCTGCCTGTGGATCTCACGCTCGCTCTGGGCGCAATCCTCGCGGCCGGAATCGCTTTCATTTTCCTACGCAAGAAGCGCACGGTACCGATGCCATCGGCATATTCCCTCTTCCTTGCGCTGGTTGCTTTGATGGCCGCGAGCCTTGCGTACACGCCCGTCTTCGATGCAGGACTCGAAAAGTTGGCGCGATTCCTCAGCGTGACCGGCATTGTCATCGTCGCACCATTTTTCGTGCTCGGCACGCCTCAGGCCATGAAGCGCTTCCTCGTTGCCTTTTCCGTTGCCGCGTTCGCCATCTGCGCCTTTTCGCTTGCAAGCCTCGGCGGCTCCGCGCGTTTGGTCACACCCAGCAGCAACACGATCGGCCTCGGCCACATCGCCTGCGCCCTGATCGTTCTGATCTGGTTCGGACTGGTCGCACGGTTCTCTTTTCCGAAGCGGATGTTCACATATTTGCTGCTCGCTGTCCCGGGTGTGGCCTTGCTTGGCTCAGGATCGCGGGGCCCGGCGGTCGCTCTCGGGATCGTCATCCTCGGCAGCCTCTTTTTCTACCGCCGTTTGCTCCTTGATTTTGTCAGCCTGACGATCCTCGGGATCATCGCCGTTCCCTTCCTCCACATACCCGCGTCGGCCTTCGAATACATGGGCAGCCTGGTTCGCAGCCGGAGCGTGAGCGCACTCCTGAGTTTCCGTGGCGAGCTCCTCGACTACGGCTGGAAGCTTCTCCAGCAGCATCCGCTCATCGGTGCGGGCCTGCAGGGTTACCGCTACCATTCGCCCAACGCAGCGGTGTACAACTGGCCGCACAACATCTTCCTCGAAATTGCCTGCGAACTGGGCATCCCCGCGGGCTTAATTGTCCTCGCGATATTTTCCGGCGCCCTCCGGGAATCGTTCCGGCAGCTGAAGGATCACGCCTTCCCGTATGCGACCCTTTCGCAAGTTGCGGCAGCGTTGCTCGTGATCGGCATCGTCAACGCCACGAACACCGGCGACATCAATTCCGATCGTTCCACCTGGCTCTTCCTGAGCCTCGTATATGTCGTCCAAGGGTATCAGCCTCGGCGTCAACCCCGCCCGCTCGCTGCACTCGCAAGAGAAGCCGCCCGCCCGGTGCCTGCATGACCGAATTACAAGCCATGACGAATCGACCGCCGCCCTCGCCCACTCGCTGTGAAATACGTTTGCATACGCAATCGCCGGACCTTGCCCCCTCCCTGCCTTCATCTCCAACCGAACGAGTCACCCTCTGCCATTTCTCGACCGTACACACCGAACTGAAAAGCCGCTCCTTC
>JBGPZR010000117.1:0-6729 GCA_041493845.1 Terriglobia bacterium
CTCCGCGGCGAATACTTGTACGCCGCGCTCGGCAAGGGCGGGCTTCGCATCTACGATGTGGCCAACATCGATAACAAAGGTTTTTCGGAGCGCGTGATCACCGCGCCGGTCTCCCCGCTCGGCCAGCGTTTCTATCTGAAAACTAAATATGCGACAGCAGTGGCCAGTCCCTCCACGCAGGCCCTCGATCCCGCTCGCACGCGCCGGCCGGAGAATGAAGAACAGCCCATCCACCCGCTCTACGCTTTCCTTTATGTTGCAGATAAATTCGAGGGCCTGGTGATCGTTGGCGATCCGAACCTGAAAGGCAAGAGCCCGGGCGTGAGCACGCTGCTCGACGGCGATCCGAGAAATAATTTTCTGAAGCGCGCGCTCGCATTCAACCCCAACGGGATTTTGAACGGGGCACGGCGCATCACCATCGTGGGCACCTACGCCTATATTTTGTGCGACCGCGGCCTGGTGGTCGTGGACCTCGACAATCCTCTTCAGCCGCGCGTGACGGCCGAACTGGGAGCGCCCGAGCTGAACGAGCCCCAGGGAATTGCCATCCAATTCCGCTATGCGTTCGTTGTTGATCGCGATGGCCTCAAGGTGCTCGACGTCACGGCGCTCGACCACCCGCGCATCCTGCCGCATGCCTCCGTCCCGCTGGCGGACGCGCGCAATATTTATGTGGCGCGCACGTATGCCTACATTGCAGCGGGCAAGCAGGGCCTTGCGATTGTAGATGTCGAGCGGCCAGAGGAGCCGCGCCTCGACCAGATTTTTTCGGCTGGCGGCAAACTAAATGATACGCGCGACGTCAAAATCGGGATGGTGGACGCCAGCGCCTTCGCCTTCGTCGCCGACGGACAGAACGGGCTTCGCGTCCTGCAAATCTTGTCGCCGGAGGATTCCGCGACCGCGTACGGCTTCAGCCCGCGGCCCACGCCGAAGCTTATCGCCACCTTCCGCACGGCGGGGCCGGCACTCGCGATCTCGAAAGGTGTGGATCGCGACCGCGCGGTTGATGAGAGCGGCAACCAGTTGGCAGTTTTTGGGCGTCGCGGCGCGCGGCCGTTCAACCGCGGGGAAGCCCAGCGCCTCTATTTGCGCGATGGCAAGCCGTACATGGTGACAAACGATCCGCCTGCGGCTGCACGGTCCTCAACGAGTGGGGCCGCGGGCACCGTCGCCGCGGTTCGGAAGAAGAACTGAGACTTTATGGGGAATGGATTCCGCAGTGCAAAGGAGATCGGATGAGATCGCGTGGCAGCGTCATTGTGGGTCTGTTGGTTGTGTTTACGCTCCCGGCTATGTGTGCCGCCGCACCGGCGGGGTCACCCACAGAGTACTCCAAGCATTTCGGCGCCCTGAGCAAACTTTCGGTTGCCGTCGCCGAGGCCATGCCGCCTGATGAATATGCCTTCCGCCCCGACCCCGGGTCCATGAGCTTCGGTGAATTAATCTCGCACATCGCGACAACCAACTACGCCTTCTGTGCCGGTCTGAAGGATTCCACCGCCCCTCCGATGCCTTCACCCACGGACAAGGAAGGGATCGTCAAGTTCCTCAGCAGTTCCTTCGAGTATTGCTCCGCCGTGATCTCCAACCTCACCGACGAGCAGCTCAGCAAGATACACAGTTCGCCCGACGGCCGGTTGCCGGGACGGGAAGTGCTGCTCGCCATGTACGTGCACGTAGCGCATCATCGCGGCCAGGCGGAAGTATATCTCCGCGACAAAGGCATCACGCCGCCTTCCTATATGATCTGAATCTAGATTCCGTGGCAGGGGCGGGTTTTACGGAAGCTGCCGACCTGCCACGCGCCCTCTGCCCGTCGATTGGTATTTGAGGAGGAATTGGATCGCCTTCGCCTGAGCCGTTCCTTTCCAGCTAAGCGCGATTTACGACAAAATTGTTTCCGAGTACGCTGTGACCCGGACACAATCGCCGAACTGACAGGGCGGAGTAATTCCCCGGTTGCCCGAGCAGGCTAGATTCGAATTGCGAACCCTTTGGTTAACAGCCGAGGAGATCAAGAATCTGAGTGTTCTATCTGGTGTCGCTTGCACGAAACATGGAGGGATTCTTCCCTCTTTAGTGGCGCCCAATCCTGCACTCAAAGTCCCGCGAAGGCTCTTTAGACCGGCGAACAGCCGCTTGTTATGGAAATCATTCGGCTGCCTTGCCGCCCCCAAACTCTTCTGAATAACTGACAGAACCATTCGAGAGAAATCATTTCGCAATGCGCCGCCGCAAGACTTCGAGGATTCCTGCTACTAACATCGCCGGAGTCGGTGGACAGCCGGGGATATACCCATCCACGGGAATGACCGCATCCACAGCGCCGACGATTGCGTGGCTACCCGCAAATATTCCGCCGCTGCATCCACATGCTCCCACTGCGACGACAAGTTTTGGCGCCGGAGTGGCCTCGTACGCAGCCTTGACGGCATCGGCCATGTTGCGGGTAACCGGCCCCGTCACCAGAAGCATGTCGGCATGCTTCGGAGACGCCACAAAATGAATGCCAAATCGTTCCAGGTCGTAATATGGATTTGTAAGAGCGGTGATTTCTGCCTCGCATCCGTTACAAGAACCGGAATCGAGCTCGCGAATGTTCAGCGCCCTTTGCAAAAGAGAGTGAATCTGCATGCGTGCAGCTTCTGGGCGCGGCGCACTCGAAGTAATTTCGGTGCGGCCCTCGATATCCCAGCGCCGCACCGTCTGCTCTTTCGGCACACCGCACCGGGTGAATTGTTTCGCTGTAACTACGGCTCCTTCGCCAAATTCGATACACTTGCCGCACCCAATGCACTGGCCATAGGAAAGCTTCAGGCAGCCGTGGCCTTCGCGTTCCTCCATGCCAAGCGCCGCCGTCGGGCAGACCTCGATCAGCCTCTGAGCGATGGCCGGCGTCAAGCGATCCGCGACGATGTCGGGCATGCGGCTGCCGTCGCAGTTCCCAAGCAGAGTTTCTACCGGGATCAATCGGTCTGGCTGGCCGAGACTCTGCCCAATCACGTCACCGATCATCGGTCGCATCCCGAGTACGAAAGGTTGAAACTTTTGTTGATCAGCGGAAAATCCGCGATGATGTTGCCCGCCACGGCGAAGGGCATCGCGGGCCAGTTCTGAAACGACGGAGACTTGATGTGACACCGAGTCAATCGACCGCTGCGTGCTTCGATCCAGTAGCAGAGTTCCCCTCGGGGCGATTCCACCGCAGAAAATCCTTGGATGTCTCCTTGCGATGCGACAGGGGTGAACACGCTTCCGTCCGGAAGGGAGCTCGCGGCTTCTCGAATCAACCGTGCCGAGACCGCCGCTTCCGCAATGCGAATTTTCGCGCGCGCCATCACGTCTCCGTAATGTGTGACCGGAACCTCGATTTGACACTGGCTGTAGCGGCCGTAAGGGTGGTCGCGGCGAACGTCGAGATCTATGCCGCTGGCGCGCGCGACGGGTCCGACGACGGCAAGGTCCCGCGCAGCTTCCGGGTTAAGTATTCCCGCCGTTTCAAAACGGTTCTGGATAGAGGGCGTTTCGAGAATCAAACGCGCGACCTCCGAGAACTCACGGTGGGCTCGGGCCACAGCTTGCCCGAGTTCGCACACCTTGCCGGAATCGAGATCAAATCGCAGGCCGCCGGGGACTGCGACGCCGCGCCAGTAGCGCGTTCCGCAACACTGCGCTGACTCTCGAAGCAGGGATTCCTTCAGCCGCGCCGCATAAGCTGCGGGCACACCGAACCCTACATCGGTGCACAAACCACCGACGTCCGAGATGTGACAGACAAGCCGCTCGAGCTCCAGCCCAATGAACCGGATGGCTAAAGCTCGCGGTGAAACGTTGATTTCACACGCGTTTTCCACCGTCTGGGAGTAGCACACCGCATGGGCGAAGCAGTTGTCGCCGGAGACCGATTCCGCGAGCATCGCTCCATCCATCATCAGTCTTCCTTCGAAGAGTTTCTCGGTGCCTTTGTGAGTATAGAAGTGGCGCAATTCGAGATTCAAAATCGTGTCGCCGACCACGCTGAACCGGAAATGTCCGGGTTCAATCACGCCTGCGTGAATGGGGCCGACTGCGACTTCTGCGATGCCCTCGCCTTGAACCTGCAAGAAGTGGTACTCACGCTTCGACCAAGGAACGTCATCCACCGGATCCATCATTGGGTACACACCGTCGGGCCAGTTCTCGTGAAAAATCAATGGTCGCAAATCGGGGTGCCCCACGATCTCAATGCCGTATTGGTCGTGGAGTTCTCTCTCATACCATGCAGCTGCCGGCACCCCGGGTGCGATGGACCCGAGCGGACCATCAGCCAACCACACGATCTCCCGGTAATCGGGACCTCCTGGATCAAAAATATAGTGAACCCGCTTCTCGCGGTTGGGACTGAGGCTCCCGAAAATAGTGACGAGACGCGCCGGGGCTCCCTCCTCGGTCTGCGGGATTGTGGGCATCATTCCCGAGGGGGCTCTCTCGCTTCGCGGACCTGCTGCCGAGACCCGTTCTCTCATCGCAGCACCGCCGTCGCTTCCCGCAACAGAACACCGAAAAAGTGAGGAATCCGTGCGCCGAAAAATAACAAGCAGAGAGCAGCGATCCCCATGGCCATGTACTCGGACGGGATCAGGTGTGAATTCTCTGCCCGCCGATCCGGCTCTCCGCAGAGCATGTGAAACAGATGGTGAGCGAAACCACCGAACACTACGGAGAGTACGGCTAAGAAAACAATCGCAACAAGGTAGCGCGCCTGCGTGAAGGCTTCGGACAGAATGGCAAATTCGCTGATGAAGAGGCTGAAAGGCGGCAGGCCAACAATCGCCAGACTCCCGGCGAGCAAAGCCGCGCTCGTTTGCGGCATCGTACGAGACATGCCGCTGATTCCATCCATGCGCAACGTGCCCAAATTGTGGCGGACGTTACCGGCGCTGAAAAACAAAAGCGACTTTGCCACCGAATGGTTGAATGTATGCAGCAGCGCGCCGAAAAGTCCCAATGGCCCTCCCAATCCCAGGCCAATGGCGATGATTCCCATGTGTTCGATGCTGCTGTAGGCCATCAGACGCTTCAGGTTCCGTTGCACCAGAATGAGGAGCCCGGCCACAACCATGGATATCACGCCGAAGATAAGCAGCAGAGAACGAGAGAAGCCAGGCCCTGCAGCGCGGGAGATGATTGCATCGTAACGCATTAAAGCGTACATGGCGCAGTTGAGCAGGACCGCCGAGAGCAAGGCGCTGACGGGTGTGGGAGCTTCGGCGTGAGCATCCGGCAGCCAGCTGTGCATGGGAACGAAGCCGATCTTTGTTCCATAGCCAACGATGACGAAAACGAATGCGAGCTTCAGCAGGTGAGGATCAAATCCTACGTGGGGCGCGGCATTCATCAATGAGACCCAATCGAGCGCTGCGGCCGAACTCATGCCTGCCTTGACGGCGGCGAGATACAGCACAATGGTGCCAAACAGCGCGAATGCGATTCCAACTGTGCACACAATAAGATATTTCCAGCCGGCCTCGACTGCGCCTTCGGTGTTGTAGAAGCCCACGAGCAGGGCCGAGGCCAGCGTCGTCCCTTCCATCATGATCCACATCAAACCGAGGTTTGCTGAGAGGCAGACACTGATCATCGTGAAGAGGAACAGGAATACGAGGGCATAAAACCAGCGTGGGGAAGAAAAACGCCCCTCTCCCATGTGGCGCAAGTAACCCGATGCGTACACGAGCACGAGACCTGAGATGAACGCGATGCCCATCAGAAAAAACGAGCTCAGGCCATCGGCGCGCAAATATCGACCTTCCTGCAGAGCTCCGTGTATGTGAACCTGCCAGACAACCGCACTGAGCGCGGCAATTTCAAATCCTCCCAGCACAAGTGCCGCAAAAGTGGCGGCACGCTGGTTCCGGAAACACAAAACCAAGCCGGCTCCGAGAAGCGGGATTGCGAGTGCTGACAGAAGGATCATTCGCTCAGCCCCGAAGCCGGCGCAGTTTCGACACGTCCAGATGCTCAAACGTGTCGCTAATGCGAAATGTAAAGATTCCCATCAGAAGCAGTCCAATCAGAATGTCGAAGAAGATTCCGATCTCGATGACCAGCGGCATGCCGAAAGTTGTGATCAAAGCCGCGAGAAAAATGCCGTTCTCCAGCACGAGCAGGCCGAGCATCTGCATGAGCGCTTTCTTGCGGCTGACCATCAGGAACGCCCCAGTCAGAATCAGGGAGACGGCTGCGGCAAGGGCATCATCCGGCACATGCACAGACCCGCTGTAGGAATGAACGGCCGCATACGACAGGTAGATTACCGCTGCAACGATAAAGACGGACTGGGTCGGCGTTGTCGAAGCCTTTACATCGCGCACAGTTTTCAGCTTTTTTGTCAGGGCAAAGAATGCGCGAGGGATCGCGACAACCTTGATCACAAAGACCAGGACGCCCACCACATAAGCCTCGGGTAGCTTTTCCTGAAATGCCATCGCGAGAACCTCCGCTGTGATGACCGCGGATTGCAGGCTGAAGAGAAGCACGCTTGTGGAAATTCGGCGCGCGACAGCCAGCAGGAGAATCGTGAGAAACAAAAAGACGGAAAACGAACTCAGAACCTTCCCGGTCGCAATTCCCACAAAGTCCATTCCGCTACCTCTTCGCCAGCGTCGTAAAAATTACGGCAAGAGCGCTCACCGCTGATGCCACACCAAGAAAATCCGGAACAAGGTACATCCGCAGCTTGGC
>JBGPZR010000080.1:0-7759 GCA_041493845.1 Terriglobia bacterium
CGCTTGATGCCTTCCTTCGCCAGCATGCGCTCGACCACGAACTGCGTGGCGATGCCGGCGTGGTCCATGCCCGGGAGCCAGAGCGTGCGCTCACCAAGCATGCGATGCCAGCGCACCAGCATGTCAATCTGCGTGTGCTCGAGCATGTGGCCGATGTGGATCGAGCCGGTCACGTTTGGCGGAGGCAGCGCGATCGAAAATATTCGTTCGCCGGGCGCCGGCGGGCCGCCCGGGCCGGAGTTCTCCGCGCGGAACAGTTGCTCGTCGAACCAGGCCTTGGCCCAACGCTCTTCGATTTCCTGCGGCTCGTACGCCTTGGGTATTTCGCGCGGCATGCGCCCCCTGCATCATTGAAATTACGGCGGAGATGGATCAACGACTATAAGCGGCAGCGGAGTGCGGCGTCAAATGCGGGGAATTAGTCGCGCAGGGAATTCGGACTCGAGATGAATACCATTCTATTCAGAATTACGGCGGAGGGGGGAAGAGAGATCCTTCGTCCGCTGCGCGGCCTCAGGATGACGGTCCTCATCGGGTCGTCACTTTTCTTTTTTGGCCAGCTCGCCCTGAAGCATGTTCTCAATCAGCGGCTTCAGCACGCCCTTGGAAAGCAAATCGTGCAGTTGCGGCTCGAGCTTCTCAAGCACCCGGGCCACCACTGCGTCCACCGTATCCTGGTCCACTTTGCCTGAGTCCGTGCGAGCGGCGGGCGGCATGAGGAACGGAATCTCGGCAAGCGCTTCGCGGTTCGGAGGCGGCGCGGTCGGAATGCGCTCGCCGTAGTTAGCGGGATCGGGGTCGTGTGGCGCAGACTCGTGCGGCGCAGGCGCGAAGAATGAATGCCCGCCATTCGATGAAGTATCTTCCGCGAATTGTTCCTCCACTGGTGCCGGGAGGAACGAATGCGCCAGCGATGTGGCTTCCGCGCGCTTTCCGTAGTCAGACGGCCGTGATGGCTCATCCTTTACGAGCAGCGGTTCAGGAGTGACGTGCGCTGCCGGCGGTTCTTCGAGCGCCGGATCCTTGCGTGAAGGTGCCGTGTCCGCCGGCTCAACATCCAGCTCGTCGCTGGTGACGGGAGCCGCGCTCGAAACCGGCCCGGGAGCTGGCTCGTGCGCCGGCTCGTGAAAGTCTTGCTGGATCGCGTCGCTGGCTTCGACATGATTCTCTTCTTGGCCGCCTTCCTGCACCACGCTGTGCACCGCTTCGCGGACAACTTCCACGGCGTCAGTGAACCAGGATTTTTTCTTCGGCTGGTCTTCCTCGAAGGAGTTCGCTTCCGGCTGAGACTCGGAAATCGCGGACGCGGACGAAGCTGCTTCCTCTTCCACATGCGGGGCGGCGGAAGATGCCTGAGGCTGGGCTGCCTCCGCGCCCGGGTGATTGGTGGGTGCATCCACCGCCCATCCGGCCGCAGGAGATTCGGAAGAAGGCGGCGCCATCAAGTCCATCCAACTGCGCGTGCGAGGGAGTGGCGCAAATTCGGGCTTAGCATCCTGCTTCGCAGCCGGCTCGTGTATCTGTGCTTGTGCAGCAATCGGTTCTGGTTCTGGCCGTGCCGCGGGATGGAAGAAATCATCGGCCGAAGATGGTTCCGGTTTTGGCGCGTTCGTAATTGCGGGCGCTGCATCCTGCGCCACAGCTTCCTGCTCGATGACTTCATCCGGCACGTGGATGCGCCTCGGCGGGACGTCGCGCTCAGAAGGAAAAGTCATCGGCGACACATCGCGCCCGTAGGAATACGCAGGCTCCGATGCGACGTTCTCCGGAATCTGGATATCCATTCCGGACTTTCGGCGCCAATCGTTGGTCGTGGCGGCTCCGTCGAATTCTTCTACTTCCTCCTGTTCCGCATCCGCGACGGGAGTTTTAGGCTCTTTGCCGGCCGCCACTTCTGCGTCATCCAGAGAGCGCACGCCCTTCCCGAAACCATAGATCGCCGCCGCTTCTTCGGGCGTCGGCTCGGGGAACTCAGGCAGAGGCTTCGGTTCCGCTTTCGCGGGAATCTCGAGAGCAGGCATGGGAGGCGGAGGCGGCTCGACGGGAACTTCCCTGGCCTTCGCAAGCTCCGCCGCTATTTTCGGATTTTTTTCCAGCGCAGACAGGACCATGGCGATCAGCGGGTCCGGCGGAACGAACGGCTTCTTCAGAACGCCGTCTGCGCCCACGCGCCGCGCTTCTTTTTCGTCCAGCGGGTCAAACGCGCCTACCAGGAGGATGACCGGAATATGCGAGAACCGCGAGTCCTTCTTCACGAATTCGCAGACTTCATACCCGTTGCGCACCGGCATGAAAACATCCGCCAGTATCAGATCGGGATTCGCGTCCGGAAGACGGCGGACGGCTGCCTCGCCGTTGCCGACCGCTACCACGTCGATGCCGCGTTCTTCAAACGCCAACACCACCATCTTTTGGATGTTGGCATTGTCATCGGCGATCATGATTCTGGGCACTTGAATCCCCTCGCGGCGCGCCCACAAAGCGACACGCCGACCGCTTTCACTATTACTATTGCTAGCATCCCCGGGCGGGGCGGTCAACGAGGACGAGGTACAGTGTTGCTACAGTTGTTAGCAGGGGGTAATGAGCAGGTTTACCAGGGGACCAGCTTGCGCAGGCCTTTCTTTTTCTTGCTGGTGGACTCATCTTTGGGATCTGTGGCTTTTGGCGTGGACTGAAGGCCCGGCTGGTCAGTAGTTGTCGGCGCGGATCCTTCCGGAGCGGTGCCGGGGGTCTGGTCGGTGGTTCCGGTCGGACCCGTCGGTGATGTGCCGCTGCTCGCCGGAGGGACACTCGAAGTCCCGGTCGCCGCTGGAGGATTAGCGGGAGCCGCGGAGGCGGTGGGAGAATTGCTTGCGGGCGGTGTTGCTGTATCAGCCGCCGGCGTGATGACTTGGACGCCTGCGTGCATGCCCGTTGTGCCAGCCCCAGTTGAGGAACCCGATGTGGGAACGCCCGCCTGCGTGCCAGTTGTCTCGCTTCCTCCGCCGGAACCCGCCCCAACAGTACCTCCAGTCAGCGACATGCCCGGCCCGTTCGATCCCGGCTTCAGAACTTCTGTTGCCGCAAAGGTGTCGCTTGGCGGATTCAGATTGGGCTGCCCGGAATGCGCCGCTGTTGAAACGCCGGGACCACTCTTGAGCATGCCAAGAGGTGAGTTGAGGAACGCCGAAAAAGCGGAATGATGCTCTTTCGCATAAGTCTGTTCCTTTTGCATCCGGGCGAGGGCGTTGGGATCCGGAGCGGGAACCTGCTGGCTCATGGACTTCAGGCGTGCTTTGGCCTCTGGAGCGTGCTTCGACAAAGGATAATCCCTGGCAATGCGGAAGTAGCACCTCGCTACTTGTTCGCCCCAGATGTTGCGCACGTCTTCGTCTTTCGTGCTCTGCCTCGTCTTCATGTAGATGTCGGCGAGCATCCAGTAAGCCTCGTCGCTCTGGCTGTACAGCGGGTAGCGATCGGTCAATTCCATCAGCCGTGCGCCTGCGGCGCGCGGATCCTGCTTCCCGTAATAGAATTTCGCAATCTTGAATTGGCCGTCGGCCAGCACTTCCTGCACTTCGCGCAGCCGCTGCTCCGCCTGCGGCGCGAGCGGGCTCTGCGGAAACTTCAGCAGCATCGCCTGGAGTTCGTCTTCCGCGAGCTGCGCCTGTGTAGTATCACGGTCGGCTTTTTCCATCATCTTGTAATGCGCCATGCCGACCTGCATCTGCGCGTAGGCGGCTTCGTCGAGGAACGGAAAAAATGTCTCGAAGTCTTTGTATTCGGAGATCGCCTGGGTCAGATTGGATGTGCCGCCTTCTTTATAATAGGAGTCGGCGATGGCAAGTTTCGCTTTGGCGAGGTATTCGCTGTCGGGGTAAGTGTTGATGAGCGTCTGAAGCGCCAGCCGTCCTTCGGTGTAGCGGTTGTGCTTCAAGTCGTCCTGCGCGCGGTTGTAGAGCACCTTGTCGGGCTCGGACGAGTTGGCAAGATCAGCTTGCTTCTGTTTTGCCGCCTGCTGCTTCTTGGATGATTTTTTCTGGGCGCCGGCATCCATCGAGACGCCGAAAAATAGCGAGACACCAAGCGTGGCGATCAGGAATTTGCGTTTTTCTTTGAGGAATCCTGCCATCACTGTTTTTCGGGCCAGGCGCTTTCCCTTCAAACTTTTTGGCTGAGTGCTTCGGTTGCCAGCTTGCGCATCTGCCGGGTGGCGGCTGCCGGATCCGGCTTGTGGAAAATGGAAGTCCCCGCGACGAACGTATTTGCCCCCGCCTGTGCCAGTTCGGCCAGATTTTCCAGATCCACGCCCCCGTCCACTTCGATCCGGAAAGATGCATTATAGCGTGCGCGCCACTGATTGAGCTGCCGAATTTTCTCGACCGCGCCGAGGATAAATTTCTGCCCTCCGTACCCCGGATTCACCGACATCACCAGCACCGTTTCCACTTTGTCAAGAATTTCCGTGAGCATGGCAACCGGCGTCGCCGGATTGATCGCCGCGCCCGCCTGCGCTCCGTGCTCGCGAATCATGGCCAGCGCCCGGTCCAGGTGCACCGTGGCCTCCTGGTGGATCAGCACGCGGTCCGCCCCGGCGCGCACGAAGTCCGCAATGTAGGTTTCGGGCTGCTCGATCATCAGATGCACATCCAGTGGCAGGCGGGTTGCCTTGCGCAGCGCCGCCACCACCGGGATTCCAATCGAGATGTTCGGGACGAAGTGGCCGTCCATCACATCCACGTGGATCACGTCGGCGCCGCCTTCCTCCACCGCGCGCACTTCTTCGCCCAGCTTCGCGAAGTTCGAAGCCAGAATGGACGGCGCGATTTCGATTCGAGCGTAGCTCATCGAGTCTCTGCAGATTCTAGCACAGCACTCGCGGCAATTTGTGACATTGGCTGCGGCGTGAGGAGAAAGAGACTCCTGACAAATGGGTCCGCGCTGGGGAAATCGAATTTATTCGGCCACCTGAAGCTCGATCCCCGCTCCCGCTTCCGCGCGAGTGCCGCGGGCCGGAGATTGGCCTACAACTGTGCCGTGAGGAGTGCCCAAAACTGGCGAAAACGTGAGCTTCGAGACTTTCAGTTTTGCGCCGGCCAACATGGATTCCGTTTCGCCCAGCGAGAGGCCCACAAGCTGCGGCATCACGAATGCCGCCGGGCGCGCACCCAGCGACACGAGCATGTTCACGTGCGGGCTGGTGACGTCGGTGGTCCCCGGCGAGGGATCCTGGCGGATCACCGTGTCCTCCTGCCAGCCGGGTAAGTAAGCGCCCGATATTTCGCCCACCTGCAATCCGTCGCGCAACAATTCGATGCGCGCCGCGCGCAGGGTTCTCTCTTCCAGGCGGGGGATGGTCGCCTTTCGCGGCCCCAGGCTCAGCACCACGTGCGCATATTGTCCAATCTTCACGTGCATCCCTGCGGGAGGGCTCTGCCGCACCACGCTGTCCACCGGGAGCGGGCTGTAAATATGATCCTCGATCCTCAATCCCACGCCGCGCCCCTGCAGCATCTGCTGCGCTTCCACGGCCTTCTTTCCCACCACGTCCGGCATGGCCACTTCGCGCCCCTGAATGGCGAAGCGCATGGCCGTCAGCGCGCTCAGGAACGCCACCGACGCCAGAACGAAAAGCAGCAGCGCGGTGCGGAGAATCCATTGCAGGCGTTCCTTCAGAGTTGCCATGATCTGAAAAATCCTTCCGTCTGAGTGTTCAGGCGCCGCTTGTCGAGCCTAACATGGTTGGCGACGCAGAAAGACATGAACAAGGTGCTCAGGATTGCGAAAGGCGCAAGAGTAAAGGGGCATCACGACCGCTCCATAAAATCGCAATTTTGAAATCCGGCCTTTCTTCGGGGCTCTTTGCCCTCGTGGCTATTCTTTCTCCATTATCGCAGCGAAAAAGCCGTCCACCGGCTGTTCGCCGGGAAAAGTGCGAAAGTACCCGCTGCCGTCAAACAAGCCGCTGGCATCGACTCCCGGGACAAGATGCGCCGCCAACGCGCGGGCAGCCTCGCCCCCGGCTACCTGCCGGACCGAACGCGCTTCACTCAGCACTTCCGCGACAACCGCTTCGTTTTCCTCCGGCTCCATCGAGCATGTTGAATAGACAAGCCGACCGCCAGGCGCAAGCTGACCTGCTGCGCCTTCGAGCATCGCCACCTGCAGCTGGTGAAGCTCAGCAAGCTGGCGCGACTCGAGTCGCCAGCGAATTTCCGGATGCCGCGCGAGCGTGCCGGTGCCGGAACACGGCGCATCCACAAGGATGCGCTGGAATTTGCCGCCAAACGGGAGAGGTTGCGTGGCATCGAGCTCAACCAGCCTCACGTTGCGTAGTCCAAGCCGCGTAAATTGATCGCGCATTGCGCGCAGCCGGTGCGCGTGGCGATCCGCCGCGACAATGAAGCCTTTTTCTCCGGCGGCGCGGACCAGCGGCGCCGTCTTTCCTCCCGGTGCAGCGCAAAGGTCCAGCACGTGGTCGCCTGCATGAACATCGAGCAGCAGCGGAATCGCCTGCGAAGCCTCGTCCTGAATCGAAATCCAGCCCTTGCGAAAAGTTTCCGTGCGCGCGGGGCTGCCACCGCTGACGGCAAATGCCGACCGCAGCAAACGCCCCGGTTCAACGCGCAGGCCGTCTTTTTCGAGCGCGCTGAAGATTTCCTTCTGGCGCGCCGCTTCATGCAGCGCGCAGCTCAGTCGCGGCGCACGATTGTTTGCCTCGAGCAGCCTGATCGTTCGCGCCTCGCCCCAGCGCGAGAGCCACCGCTCGACCATCCACGTGGGATGCGAATGCAGAATTGCCAATCGCTCGGCTGGCGAGTCACTCGCGGGCAGCAATTCGTCTGCGGGCTGCTTGGCTTCATCGGCCAGGTGGCGCAGGACGGCATTCACCAGCGGAGCCGCCGAACTTTTTTTCGCGCGCTTCACCAGCTCGACCGATTCATTCACGGCAGCGCGCGCCGGAACTCGTGCGAGAAAGCGTAGCTGGTAAAGACCCATGCGCAGCGCGAGCGCCACCGGCAGGTCGAGCCGCGCCAGCGGTTTTTTCAATTGCCGCTCGATTAGAAAATCAAGCAACCGTCGCCAGCGCAGCACACCCAGCGTCAATTCCGTCGCCAGCGCCGCATCCTCCGGTTTTACGCTGGCACCCAGTTCCGCGTGCAGCACGTCGCTCGCGTACGCCCCCTCCGCTTCCACGCGGCGCAGCAGCTCAAACGCAATTTTTCTCGCTGCGCTGACGGGCATCGCTAGCCGCCGAATTTTTCGCCGGGAACGATCCGCGCGCCATTTGCGAATTCGGGTCCCGTCACGCGTTTGCGCCCTTCGTGTTGCACGTGATCCACCCGCAACACACTTGGGCCGCCGCAGATCACCAGCAATCCGTCCTGCTGCGTCGGCAGGATGATTCCAGGCATACCGCCCGCGGCCACCGGCTGCAGCGGCTTGCCCCAGATCTGGCATGTCTTGCCGCGAAAGGTTGTGAATGTCCCGGGCCAGGGCTGCAGCCCGCGGATGCGGTTGTAAATCTGCGGCGCACGCGCGCCCCAGTCAATTCGCCCGTCTTCTTTCTTGAGCGGCGGGGCCAGCGTGGCCTGGGAATTGTCTTGGGGTGCGGGGACAATTTCGCCGCGCTCCAATTTTCGCAAAGTTTCCGCCATCAGTGGCGCTCCCGCTTCTGCAAGGCGCGCAGTCAGCTCTGGCGCCGTCTCATCCGGACCAATCGCGGTTTCATGTTTCAGCAGCATGGGGCCGGTGTCGAGCCCGGCGTCTATCTGCA
>JBGPZR010000033.1:0-10998 GCA_041493845.1 Terriglobia bacterium
CACGAGGTGACCTCATCAATGATTACGCATGCCTGCGAAAGTCAAGAAGGGGCATCGAACGGGATTGCATCGCAGCGTCTTCGAGCCCGTCAACCTGGGGATTCGCGCTCCAAAGTACCCCAGCAAAGCGAGTGTGGCACGGGGTGTCTTGCGCACTCGGTTCCAAACTGGAATTTCCCGATCCGGCGGTTCACTCAAGACGAAGTAGGATAAGGCGGGACGTGCACAGACGCAAGTTCAAACCAAGAATTTTGACGCCGCAGAGAACCATCGAATTAGCATGTCCGCTGCGCGCGAAGCTGATTCTCAATCGGTGCGGCAGAGTATGGTCAGTTGCGGGTCAACCACAATCCTGGGCGGGCGATTCCTGGCAACAAAATGGAAGCGGGTCTCCGGCCCTGTGGTCACCACTACTCCCAGCCGCTCCAGCTTTCCGCCCGGCTTGCCGCCGTACAGCGGCACGGCAGCCGTGAAAATATCGTCCACTCCGGTTTGCAGAAGTTTGCCCGTCACCAGAAATTCCTGCCCGTGCGGCTTCACCTGGAATTCCACCGAGTAGTGGGGAATTCCCGTACCGCGAACCCATTGCGAGAAGAACCAGTCCATCGAATGCGTGCTTTCAAGGTCCATCGCCGGCGTCATCCGCTGCTCCACCGCTCGCTGGAAATCAGCCGTCGAGAGAGCGCGGAAACGATAGTCGGCCAGGATTGCCCGCAGCAGCTCGCGGAAACGCCCGTCGGGGTCACTGGCGCCGCGGTTGCGCATCATTTCGCGCAGCATATGAATCACCCACGTTCCCTTGCCATAGGTAACCGTTTCATATGCATTCAGCGCTCTCGATGAGGTCAGCCGGAAACCGAAAGTCAGCGGTCCTGCATCCCCAACGATTTGCGTGGACTCTGGAATCGGTGCGCTCAGCGCCGCACGGTAACGTTCCAGCCACGATGCCAGCCGGTGCTCTCCTGGTTTTCTCGCGTCCGTGTACATCAGCGCGAGATAATTCGCCATTCCTTCTTCGATCCAGGCGTCCCGATAAATCGCCGAACCGACCACGTTCCCCCACCACTGATGCGCCACTTCATGGAACGGCATCAGCTCTCGTGCCTCCTCCTGCGTTCGCTCCGCTAGGCCTGCTTGCGCTTGCGCTTCCGGCGTCATAAAGACCAGCGTCGAAAGGTACACTAGCCCCGGCCAGCCCTGCCCGAAGCTTCCCGGAATTTGCGACACATCCAGATGGTCAAATGGGAACGGGCCATTCAGCGCTTCAAAAAAATGAACCGAGTCGGCAACCTGGCTGCCCAACCGTTTCAGGACCGCAGCCGGGCTTGGCGGCAGATCAGGCATCACAGCGGGACTGGTGTGAGCATGTGGCGACTGGAAATTCGGCGGCAGAACCTGTGTCGGGCCGGGCGGGCTGCCTTTGCGGAGAAGCTCCAGGATGGCATTCTCGAGCTGCTGGTTCGCATAGAGATAAATTTTCGGGCTGTCACCGCCGGCCATCTCCATTTTGTACTCGCCCAGATTGAATCCCGCCACCGCGAACGGAACGTCGGACCGCCATCGCCCCGTTCTGACATCTCCTTCCTCGTGTGATTCGACTTTTGTGCCTGTAGCAACCAGCGTGAAACGCTTCGGCCAACGAAAGGAGAGCTCGAATGGAACGAAGTGGTCGCCGCCTCCCACGTGCGCGTACCACGTGCCGTGCTCACCCACGAACTCCACGCCGTTGCCTGCCTGGCTGATGACGGTGCCTCGGTACCGGATGTCTATCTGAAACTCTTCGCCGGACTTTGCCCCGGCGGGAAGAACTACGACCAGCGAATCGTTTCCCTGGCGGAGAATATCTCGGCGGCTCAAATCCTCGTTCTGAAAATAGACTAATGGACGGCCGTCGCTCAACTTCACTTCTTCCACCGCCAGGTTGCGCGAAAGTTCCAGTGGAACAATGCGTTCACCCGCCCGCACCGTTCGGATGTGCAAAATCGTTTTGCCTTCGAGCGACAAATCGTCCGCAATGGCTGTCTCCACGCGATAGTCGAGCGGCGCAAACTCTTCAATCGGCGCCGTCGGGGCGTCCAGAGAGCGAAAGGAAGCCCAGGTGTTGTAGAATCGCGCGCCGTTCACGAATCGCGGCTGCCCGAACAGCACTTGCTCGTCGCGCCGGTTGTCCACCAGGGCGTCAAAGGGTCCCACGTTTTCGCTGCCGATGCCTGCATAGAAATAGGGCTGCGGGCCGGTGGACAGCAGATCGAACATGATGCGGATCGAATGCCAGGGGTTCAGATTTGTGACGATCGGCTCCCAGCTTGCCGCAAATTCCGGATCGCTCGCCGCGGTTGACTCGCTTGATTTTAATTGCTGCCCGATTTCGGCAGCAGAGTCGTCAGTGAAACGCAGGTAGGCGCGTGCGAACGTCTGATCGAGGAGCGGCACAGCCAGGAATCGAGCCAGCGATTGCCGCTCGCCCCGGTCATGCGGCGTCGCAAAGATATGCCCGTGGCCCGTGAACACCGCGCCAGTCACTCGTCCATCGAGCGCCTGCAGGAAGGCAAGCTTGCCGTCCGTAAATCTCAGGTTGATGATGTCGCGCCGGAGATTCAGTTCCCTGACGGCATAGACATGCGCTGTATCGGGTCGGAGTTCGTTGAGCGCCTGGTAGAGTGCGCGAGGATCCGCCGCCTGCGTAGTGGAAATTTTGGCGCCAGTGGGCGCCACTTGCAGCGCAAAGCAGTCTGGCGTGGATGTCAGCGCCGCCACACACGAGATCCAGGCTGCGCACAATGCGCACAGCGCGCCGCCCCGCGAGCCTGATGCAAAACTCCGCATGAATGCGACTGTACATCTTAGGGCACTGCGCAGCAACGGGCCGTCAGCCCTGCGTGGCGCGCTTGTTAAAATCACGGTGTGCATCGCGCTGCGCCAATCACCGCCCTGCTTCTCCTCGCCGCCTCGTCCGCGGCGGCCGATACCATCGTCCTGAAGAATGGCCGGCGAATTGTCGCAGCCAACGTCAAGGAAGAAGGCGAGCACGTCAGCTACGAAACGCCTGCCGGCACCATGTCCATCCCGAAGTCCATCGTGGCGCGCATTGACCACGATGATTTCGCCTATTCCTCGGCGGCGAGGGCCTCAGCGGAAGCTCCCATATCCGCGCCGCATATCGACCCCGTCGCCGGCTACGAGGACGTGCTCAGCGCGACCATCCACGGCGACTCGATTGATTTTGGCTATATCGCGCGTCTGGAATCGGATGCCAGGTCGGGCTCAGCCGTCGCTGTTGAAAAAGTCGCCGCCGCGCACTATGCCGCCGCGCAATTTCTTACCGGCAAAGGCGACACCAACTCCGCCGTCGATCACTATCGCCAGGCGCTCGTCTTCGCGCCCAAGAATGTGGGCCTGCTGCTGAATCTCGCAGTCCTCTATCTCAACACCAATCAGCCCACGGCCGCGCTCGATCCCCTGGAACGCGCTAGTCGCGTTGAGCCGAACTCTGCCGACGTGGCCAAGTTGATGGGCTGGGCTTATCGCGACTCGAACAAAATGGATCAGGCCATCTCGGAATGGACTCGCGCCGAAAAATTGCGCCGCGACCCCGACGTCGAGCGCGCCCTCGAAAAAGCGTCGCGCGACAAGGCCGAAGAAGAAAGTTACCGCCAGGGCGAGACGCTTCACTTTGCCCTGAAGTACAACGGCACCGCCACCCCGGAGCTCGCTCGCGCCATCCTGCGCGTCCTCGAAGACGATTTTCGCGATCTTGAATCCCAGCTCGACTACACCCCACGCGAGCAAATCTCCGTGATTCTCTACACCGAGGATGCCTTTGCGGATATCACGCGCGCACCGGGATGGGTGGGCGCGCTCAATGACGGACGCATCCGTGTTCCGGTGCGCGGACTCGCCGGCATGAGCGCGGATCTGGCGCGTGTGTTGAAGCACGAGCTGACACACAGTTTTGTGGGGCAGAAGTCACGCGGCCGCGCGCCCACATGGCTCCAGGAAGGTGTGGCGCAATGGATGGAAGGCCGCCGCAGCGGCTCCAACGCCGCAGCGTTGGTCGAAACCGCAGGCCAGGGACAGGCTCTGCGCCTCGAAATGCTCGAAGGCCCCTGGATGGGCCTCTCCAGTGGTCAGGCAGCTTTCGCCTACGCGTACGCGCTCGCGGCCATCGAAGCCATCATTCAATCCGGCGGCGTGAGCGACATCAGCCGCTTGCTCGACCGCATCTCCGCCGCTCCCTCCACCGAAGCCGCCCTGCGCGAAACTCTCCACTCCGATTATGCCGACCTCGATCAGCAGACCATCGCCTACCTTCGCAAGGAATACGTTCGATAGAATTGGCCAGGCTTTCCTGCCGCTGCCAAGCAGCCGTTACAACGTAGCAAGGAGGCCGGCCAGAAGCGCCGCGCGCTCAGGCAGCGCACGAATCACAACGTGCTCCTGCGGGCTGTGCGCGCCATCGCCCACGGCGCCCAGGCCATCGAGTGTCGGCACGCCCAGCGCTGCTGTAAAATTTCCGTCCGAGCCGCCACCGGTGGCCGCCTCATCCAGCGGAAGTCCCATCTCCCGCATCAGCACCTGCGCTTGACGGAATAGCCCTTGCACGCCTGCCGTTCGTTCCAGCGGCGGCCGGCTGGGCGACATGCGCACATCCACTCGCGCACCCTTCATAATCGGCCGCATGCTACGGAGCTTTCTCTCGATCGCTCGCGCATCCACTACGCGCCCGAATCGAATATCCACCTGCGCCCGCGCTTCCGCGGGAATCACATTCGACACCGTCCCGCCCTCCACTACCGTGGCTTGCACCGTGATGCCGCGCCGCAAATTGTTCATCTTCATCAGCCGTGCGATCTGCAGTGCCAATTCGTGAACAGCGTTGACGCCCTTTTCCGGATCGATTCCTGCGTGGGCCGCCCGCCCCGTCACAACGATTTCCGCTCCTCCTACTCCCTTGCGCGCCGTCTTTAGCCGCCCGTCGGGCCCATATGCCGGCTCCAGCACCAGCACCGCATTGCTCCGCTGCGCCTCGCTCTCAATCACGGCTCGCGAACTCTCGCTCCCGATTTCCTCGTCCGAGGTCCATAGAAAAACCAACCGCTTCCCCGGATGAATTCCCGCCGCTCGGAGCGCGTCCACGGCAGCGAGTGCCAGCACCAGCCCTCCTTTCATGTCAAACGTCCCCGGCCCCCAGGCGGCGCCGCCCTTCACGTGAAATCGCATTTTCCCCAGCGAACCCAGCGGATACACAGTATCGAGATGCCCGAGAACCAGAATCTGGCCCGCAGGCTGTCCTCCGCCCAACCACAGTTCCGCGCGGACGTGATTCCCGCGCGCGGCCTGCTTCAGCACGCTCACTCTTGCCACACGTCGCCGCCATTCGCTTGCCACTATTCGGCCCATCCGGTCCACCGCTGGTTTGTTTTGGCTCGGCGACTCGCACTGCACGAATTGCTTCAACAGCCGCAGCATCTGTTCTTCGCTGCCACGCAAGATGCTGAGCAGATTCTGGATTGGCAGGCGCTCCATCGTCATCGCCCCGTTATCCTAACAGCCGCGTTCCGGGGCGGCAACGGCCTCCCCGCTCCCGCACCGATTCCCACCTGCCGGTCTTTCGTATAGAATTGTTCGATTGCGCCTTGAGAAAAGCGAATCGCCATCAAGCACGCTGAAAGTGGCTCGAACGAACCGCACACACAAGCGCAGAGGCAAACAATGATCCTCGATATCAACGGGATCCAAAAGATCCTCCCGCACCGCTACCCGTTCCTTCTCGTGGACGCCATCGAAGAAATGGAACGCCGCAAGAGGATTGTCGGAATCAAGAACGTCACCATAAACGAATATTTTTTTCAGGGTCATTTCCCGGGGAATCCGATCATGCCCGGCGTCTTGATACTTGAATCCATGGCGCAGACGTCCGGTGTGCTGATTCTCCATGAAATTCCGGATCGCGACAAAAAGCTCCTCTACTTCGTCGGCATTGATAATGCGCGATTCCGGAGGCCCGTGGTTCCCGGCGACCAGTTGAAACTGGAAGCAACGGTCATCCACTGGCGCGGAACAATCTGCAAATTCGGGTGCCGCGCTTCTGTGAACGGCGAGCTGGCCGCCGAAGCAGAGTTGCTTTGCAAGATGGTGGACCTCGAGCCAGCGGAGGGTGCGGCGCGGGATGCGGTCGAGAAGGCGCGATGAGTGAGATTGATTCCCGGGCCATCGTTTCGCCGTCGGCGCGGCTGGGTCGTGGAATAAAGATCGGGGCATACGCCGTCGTTGGCGATGAAGTGGAACTGGGCGAGGGTTGCGTCCTCGAGTCGCACGCGATGGTGCAGGGCCCCTCGCGCCTGGGACGTGAAAATCATCTCTCTCCTTTCTGCTCGATCGGCGGCAACCCGCAGGACCTCACCTACAAGGGCGAGCGCGTCTCGCTCGAAGTCGGCGACGCGAACGAATTTCACGAATTTTGCACCGTGAACCGCGGCACCGTGAAGGGCGGTGGAGTCACTCGGCTCGGCAGCCACAACTTGATCATGGCCTATGCGCACATCGCACACGATTCCCAGGTCGGTAACCACACCGTGTTCATGAATGCCGCCACGCTTGCGGGCCACGTCACATTTGAAGACTACGCCACGCTCGGCGCCTTCTCCGCGGTCCACCAGTTCTGCCGCGTCGGCAAGCACGCCTACATCGCCGGGTATTCCGTGATTACCCAGGACGTTCCGCCGTTCTCAAAAGTGGTGGCGCCGCGCGAAACCCGCTGCTACGGCGTCAACTCCATTGGCCTCGAGCGCCAGGGCTTCTCTCCCGAGCGCATCCAATCCATCGAACAGGCCTACCGCCTCCTCCTGCGCTCGAAACTCAATACCGCCCAGGCGCTCGAAAAAATGCGTGGAACCCTCTCCGGCTCCGAAGACGTCTTAACACTAATCCGGTTTATCGAATCGGCCGAGCGCGGCGTGACGAAATAGGCATGACTGTGGCCTCTTCATCTGATACCGCTTCCGCGCACTGGGGGCTGATCGCCGGGAACGGTGACTTTCCTTTTCTTGTGCTCGAAGGCGCGCGCAGCCGCGGCATTGATATGGCCGTGATCGCCATCCGCGAAGAAGCTTCGCCGTCGCTCGAGCGCGTCGCCAGGCGGCTGCATTGGGTGAGCCTCGGCGAATTGAGCCGCACCATTGAGCTGTTGCATCAGGAGGGTGTGAAACGCGCCGTGATGGCCGGGCAGGTGAAGCATAACAAAATTTTCAGCGCCATCCGCCCCGACTGGCGGCTTGCCAAGCTTCTTTTTTCGCTGCCCACGAAAAATACCGACTCTCTGATTGGGGCAGTGGCGCGCGTGCTCGAAGACGAAGGTATCGAACTCGTGGACTCGACAAAATTTCTTGGCCCTCTCCTGCCGGCGCCCGGCGTTCTTACGCGGCGCGCACCGGATGAATTGGAAGCCGCCGACATTGCCTACGGCCGCGATGTCGCGCAGCGCATCGCCGCGCTGGACCTCGGCCAGACGGTGGTCGTCCGCGAACTCGCCTGCGTGGCCATCGAAGCCATGGAAGGCACGGATGAAACCATCGAGCGCGCTGCCCGGATCACCGGCGGCCAGCGGCTGGTGGTCGTAAAAGTGAGCAAGCCGCAGCAGGACATGCGTTTCGATGTGCCCGTGGTCGGCATGAAGACCATCGAAGTGATGCGCCGCTCGCATGCCACGGCACTCGCGATTGACGCCGCACGCACGCTGCTCTTCGATCGCGATGATTTGATTCGCGCCGCGGATGATGCGGGCATCGCCATTCAGGCGTTCGCGCCGGCAGGGGCTGCTGCGCCGCCGCAAAAATTGGAAAGTCAAAAAAAGCCGTGAACGAGAAACCCATCCGTGTTGCTGTCGTTGGCGCCGGCGAGTTCGGTCGCAACCACGTCCGCGTGTGGCGCGAGCTCGAAGGCGCTGAGCTTGTCGGCATCGTGGACACCGATGCCGGCCGCGCTGCCCGCGTCGCCGCAGAGTTCAACACCCGCGTCCTTCCGGGACTCGAATCGTTGGCAGCGGAGGGTGTCGAGGCCGTCAGCCTCGCAGTGCCCACGAAAGAGCACGCCCGAATCGGCTGTCGCTTGCTCGAAAGTGATCTCGATGTGCTGGTCGAAAAACCCATGGCCGCTTCCCTCGGCGAAGCGGACGAGCTCATCGCCGCGGCCTGGCGCCGTGGCCGAATTCTTCAAGTTGGCCACGTCGAGCGCTTCAATCCCGCTGTCACGGCCGTACAGAGCATCGTTTCGCGTCCCATGTTCTTCGAGGTCCACCGCCTCGGCATCTTCACGCCCCGCAGCCTGGATATTGATGTCGTGTACGACGTGATGATCCACGATCTCGACATAGTTCTCTCGCTCGTCAATTCTCCCGTCGCGGATTTGAAAGCCGTCGGCATCCCGGTGATGACCGACAAAGTGGACATCGCCCACGCGCGCGTCGAGTTCGAAACCGGCACCGTGGCGAATCTCACCGCCAGCCGCGTCTCCACTGAACGTGTCCGCAAAATGCGCTTTTTTCAGGAGCACGAATACATTTCGCTCGATTTCACGCGGCAGGACGTTGTGCGCGTTCGCGTGAAGCCGGGCACGCCGCAGCCGGAAATCAATTTTGAAAAGCTGCCCACCACCTCCGAAGAACCGCTGCGTGCAGAGCTTCGCGCCTTCCTCGATTCCGTGCGCACACGCCAGACTCCCGCCGTCGACGGCCTCGCCGGACGCCGCGCTCTCGAGTTGGCCGATCGCGTGATGGCGGGCATCCTCGAGCATGCCGGCCGCGTCCAACTTGGTGCATACGCCCCTCAGGGTTCTCGATGATCCCCCGCATATTAGTTCCGAGAGATGTGCGCCCCGTCTCCAAAGACGAGGCGAAAAAGAATGGACATCGCTTTGAGACTTACATGGACGACCGCACTGTCGTCCCCTCTGGAATGTCGGACGCGCCGCCGCTTGATGGAAAGACCACCATCCCCGCTCATCTTCCCCTCGGCGTTCTTGTAGATCGCACGCTGGTGCCGCGCGGCATGTCTGCGAAACCGTTCGAGAGTTTTCTGCCGCTCTCGGAATACGCCCCCCTCGCCATTTTGGATTCTCGTGTGGTGGTGCCCGCCTATGTCGAGCCGGCCAAGCCCAAGGAAATCCAGGAATTTGTGGACCGGGCGCCGGATATGTCTGCCGCGCGTCGCGAGGTCGTCCAGCCGGATATTTTCACCACCGGTGATGCCAACCTGCTCATCGAGCCCGAAGTAAAGAAGGACGCCAAGTCTGACCTGGTCACTCGCACGGCATCGCTCGTCTTCCACATTGGCCTGATTGTTTTCCTTGTATCCATCCCGAAACTTTTCCCGCCGCATATTCCCACCCAGCAGGAAGTGGAACTTGCCAGCCGCCAGTTGGGCGTCACCTACATTTCGCCTGACGAAATTCCTAAAATGCCCGGGCCGCCTCCCGGCCCCAAAGTGCGCATCACTCCGAAAGTGCTCAATCAGGTGGCCCCGCCGCGCCCGGAAGCCCACGCGCCTATCGAGGCTCCGCCGGTCGCCTCCGCGCGCCCACCTGTCGAACTGCCTTCGGCCCCGACGCCGCATGTCCCAACCGATTCTGTGCCAGTTCAACCTTCCCCCACTCCGGCGCCCTCGCGCGTGCTGCCCGCCTCTCCGCCGGCGAACACGACTCCCGGAAAGCTAAACCTCAATCTGCCGAATTCATCTCCCGGGAAAGCGATCCAGGATCAAATGCAGGATGCGATTCGCCACGGCGGAGGCGGCACAATCTATAGCCCCAGTGGTGGGGGAGTACGTGGCGGCGGTGGCGGGGGTGGACGCGGCTCTCAAGGGATGCAGCCCGGCGTGTCGATCCTTACGCCGCATCCCGGCGTTAACTTTGACAGCTACATCAACCGTCTTCTCGCAACAGTAAAACGGAATTGGTACGCCGTGATGCCCGAGTCGGCGCTGATGGGCGACAAAGGCATCGTCGTCATCACCTTCCGCATTACCCGTGATGGCGTGGTCCCCTTGCCTGATCCCAATCTGGAAAGGACATCCGGCAAGGAGCCGCTCGACGTGGCTGCCATGTCCTCGATCCGTACCTCCAGCCCTTTCGAGCCGCTGCCGCCGCAATTCAAGGGCCCGCAGATCGAGTTGCGTTTCATCTTCTTCTATAATCTCCCCGTTGACTACGCGCAGTGACCTTTCCGTGAAGCTGAATCGCACGCAAATTATCGGGGCACTGCTTCTCGCAGCCCTCACGTTGCTCGCGCTGTTGCTGCGCTACTGGAAATTTTCCGGATGAGCGCTCTCGCCCGGCTCATCGTCATCCTCGGCCCCACTGCTTCCGGCAAATCGGCGCTGGGCATCCGGCTCGCGGAGCAGCTCGGCGGCGAGATTGTGGTCTGCGATTCCACCCAGGTGTACCGCCATTTCGATATCGGCACGGCGAAAGTTCCTCGCGCCGAACAACACGGCATCGCTCATCATCTCGTGGATCTTGTCGAGCCTCAGGAAATTTTTACCGCGGGCGAATACCGCAAGCGCGCCTTGATCGTCCTCGAACAGATATGCCGCCGCGGCAAAGTCCCCATCCTCACCGCTGGCACGGGATTGTATCTGCGAGCTCTTCTCGAGGGCCTGGCTGATGCTCCTGTGCGCTCGGAAGAATTGCGGGATCGCCTCCGTCGCAAAGCGGAGCTCCGTGGCCCCGCGCACCTCCACCGCATCCTCGCGCGGCTTGATCCTCCCACTGCCGCTCGCATTGCGCCTCGCGACACGCAGAAAGTGATCCGCGCCATCGAGATGCGCGTGCTGGCCGGCAAGCCGGTCGGCGAAATTCATCGCAGCGGCCGCACCGGGCTCGTAGGCTATCAGGTGAAAACAATTGGCCTCCTCCCGCCGCGCGCAGCGCTTTACGCCCGCATCCACTCGCGCGTTGAAGCGATGCTCGCAGCAGGCTGGATCGAAGAGACCCGCCAATTGATCG
>JBGPZR010000277.1:0-3825 GCA_041493845.1 Terriglobia bacterium
CATCAAACGCAATCAAGTGTCGGCCTGCGCGAAGTGTCACGCGGACGTAGGGTTTCTCTCTCGCCACAAGTTTCCCATCCTGCATCCCGTCGAGCAGTATCTGCAGAGCGTGCACGGGAGGGCCGCCCTGCAGGGCAAGGACGGGGCGACCTGCGCGGATTGCCACGGCAGCCATGGAATTTTGCCGGCGCGCGATGCCCCATCCAAAGTCAGCCATTGGAATGTGGCGAAAACTTGCGGTGCCTGCCACAAGGAAATCGCGAAAACATTTCTCGAAAGCGTGCACGGCGAGGCCCTCAAGGAAGGTGTGCAGGACGCTCCGGTTTGCACGGATTGCCACGGCGAGCATTTGATTCTCGAACCCAAAAATCCGGCTTCGCCGGTGAACGCGATGCACGTGTCTGTGGAAACCTGCGGGCGGTGCCACGGCAATGCGCGCCTCGTGCTGCGATACGGGCTTCCGGCGGATCGCGTGCCGTCGTACGCGGAAAGCTTCCACGGCCTGGCGAAGCGCGAGGGTTCGGTAACAGCGGCGAACTGCGCGTCGTGCCACGGTGTTCATAACATTTTTCGCTCGAGCGATCCGCGCTCGACGGTGAATGCGGCGAATCTGGCGAAAACCTGCGGCCAGTGCCACGCGGGAGTCAACGAGAAGTATGCGATTGGGCCGGTGCACGTCCAGACATCGACGGGCCCGGCGCATCCGGTAGTCCAGTGGATCCGGTGGATTTATTGGGTGCTGATCCCGCTGACGCTGGGATTCATGGTGTTCCACAACCTGCTGGATTTCGTGGCTAAGCTGGTGCGGAAGCCGGAGCGCCATCATTCCGGAGAGCAAGTTGTGCGGATGAATTTGTGGTTCCGCATCGCGCATTGGGGCGTGATGCTGAGTTTCCCGACGTTGGTGTTTACAGGATTCGCGTTGAAGTATCCGGACAGTTGGTGGGCGGCGCCATTTCTGCTTTGGGGAAAACACGACGCCTTCCGGGGACAATTGCACCGCGCGGCTGCGGTGGTGCTGATCGCGTCGACTTTGTACCACTTCGCGCATCTCGCGGTGAACCGCCGCGACCGCGCGTTCCTGTTGGCCATGTTGCCGAAGTGGAAGGATGTGACCGACTTATTCGACGTTATGCTTTACAACTTCGGCGCACGAAAGGACCCGCCTCAATTCGCAAAATTCAACTACGCGGAAAAGCTCGAATACTGGGCGTTTCTGTGGGGCACGGTGGTCATGGGAGTTTCCGGTTTTCTGCTGTGGTTCAATAATTTTGCGCTGCAGCATTTTCCGAAATGGATTACCGACGCGGCCACCGCCGTACATTGGTATGAAGCGCTGCTGGCGACTTTCTCGATTTTGTTGTGGCACTTTTACATGGTGATTTTCGATCCACTGGTTTATCCGATGGATCTTGCCTGGCTGAACGGCAAAGTCCCGGCGAACCATTACCGGCAGACGCGCCCCGCCTACCTGAGAGCGCTGCAACAAGCAGATGCCGTGGACTCTGCGTCCAGCGAAGCGCGCGCCGGGAAAAGCCCGGAAAATCCCCCGGGCGCGGACTCTCAAAGAGAAAAGCCGTAATTCAAGCGAACGCGAGATTCCCGATTTCCGCCTTCACCATTTTTCGCCTTCTGGCTGTAGAACGCGCAACGCATCAAGACAACCAGACGGGGAAACTGTTAGGGCCTCGGGGCATTCTGCTCAATTTGCCGGATGTACAGAAACAGCCCGATTACCGATAGGAGGATGAATACCAGCGCCCAACCCAAGCCACGGCGGCGATAGTCTCTCTCCGCCAGCGCACTCTTTCCTGCTTGCAGATTCTTCGTGGTAATTTTCAGGCCCTCCTGGATGTCCTGGTCCACGAGTTCCTTCCGGAAGGCATGGATTGTGACGCGAGCCTTGGTCAGCGCATCTCGCGCCTGATCTTCATCCAGCCGAGCCTGGCTCACTTCCATGCCGGAAGATTCGGCAACACCGAGGACGTTGTGAGCGTTCTTGATGGCGTCGTCCAAGCGGGTCAAGTCAGTGAGCATTTCCGCCCGGGCTCGGTCGCACGCATCTCCCGGCTTGTGACACTGCATGCACACGGCCTGAGGACCGGTCCCGAGTTTCGCGTCCGTGGGATGGCTGATCCCGTGATTGCCGTGACAGACGACGCATCCGGGAAGGCCCGCGGATTGGAAGGCGGCCTTGTGCGAACTTTTCTTATACATCTGATCTTGGAAGACATGGCACGTGGAACAGACGTTCTGGACCGAATCGACTCCCGGCGGGGCCGCGCCGTGGTTTCCATGGCACGTTGTGCACGTCGGCGCGCTCAAGTCACCACGAGCGGCCATCGCCTCATGATGCACGCTGGTGTTGTACTTTTCGAATTGGTCCGTGGGAATCGAATATCCTTTCATATACGCGGCGTCCGCATGGCACCGCGAGCAGGTCTGGGCGACATGGAGGGGATGGACTTTTGAACGAGTGTCGCGTGCGGGGCGCAGGTCATGCACGCCATGGCAATCCGTGCAGACCGCGACTTTCGGGTCACCCTTGGCGAATAGCTTCCCGTGCACACTCGTCTTGTATTGGCTGAGTTGGTCCGTGCGGAGCGAAGGATTGTACTGGCGCATGAACGCTGTATCGGAGTGGCACCGGCCGCAGAGGTCTGGAATCTGCCTCCGTTCGATCTTGCCACGGAAACCGGCTGCCTTGCTCATGGCATCCATGTCTGCCTTCGTGGGGTCCCCGCCATGGCAACTCGCACAGGTCAATCCCTTCTGAGCATGGATGTCACGGGAGAATTGTTCCTGGGTCACCTGGAGTGGTGGGTCCAACGCGGAATGGCAGTCCACGCACGTGCTCTCCGCCTGCGCGTGGGCAATCCCATAGCAGAATGACACCATCAGCATCAGGAATGCTGTGCGAAGAATCCCGTTATTTTGCCAGGTAGCCATAAATCGTCATCGCCACGATGTAGCTGAGCGCGAATACCCCTGCTCCCATAATGAATCTCCGGCCGCGCCCACGGCCCAGTTGATCGAAGAACGGAAGCAGCACCCAAAGTAATCCAGCCACACCGAAGACCAGGATTCCCACGACCTCGCCATCCACGAACCACATCTTTGCCGGAATCTTCTTGAGCGTTTGGAACATGAACATGAAATACCATTCCGGGCGAATGCCAGCCGGAGCGGGCGCAAAGGGGTCCGCCTTCGTTCCCAGTTCCCAGGGCAGAATCGCGGCCAGTGCCCCGAGAACTCCGAGGGCGATGTACCATGCCATCAACTCGCGCAAGAAAAAGTTGGGGAAAAACTTCATGTGGCGTGCCTCACCGGGAGAAGCCTTCGAGCGGGCTTCCACGCCCGGCGGCACGCTCATGCCGAAATATTGGACCAGGGCAAGGTGAACAAGCACGAATAGCGTCGTCAACAAGGGCAACAATGCAACGTGAAATCCGAAGAAGCGGGTAACCGTTGCGCCGGTCACATCTTCGCCGCCGCGCAAGAAGACCATCACGCTGTGGCCGATGAAAGGCACTTGCCCTGCAATTTCCGTTCCCACCTTGGTGGCGAAAAACGCCAGCGTGTTCCACGGGAGCAGGTAACCGCTAAAACCGAACCCCATGGCCAGAAAGAGCAGCACCATGCCGCTGAGCCACGTTAGCTCCCGAGGCTTGCGGTAAGAGCGCAAGAAGACCACGCTGAACATGTGAGCGAAGGCCGTGAGAATCATCAGGTTTGCCGCCCAGGAATGAATGGAGCGGATCAACCAGCCGAATTGCACGCGCGTCATAATGTACTGCACGCTCTCGAAAGCCTCATTTGCTCCCG
>JBGPZR010000071.1:0-8126 GCA_041493845.1 Terriglobia bacterium
AATAAGAAAACTCTTGTTAAAGTTTGCTGGAATAAAGGTTAGGCGTAAAATAGTCTTTCGGAACAGGCGAGGTAAGGCAATGCCGATTTACGAATACATTTGCGATGATTGCGGCGAGCGCTATGAGCGCATCGTGATGAGCCAAAAACAGGCGATCACCTGCCCAAAATGCGCGAGCGCGAACAACACGATTCAGCTTTCCGTTTTCGCGGCGCCCTCGAATAGCAACAAATCCTCCGCCAGCTCTTCAGCCTCGGCACCCTCCGGCGGCGGATGTGGTTGCACACCCCGCACCTGCGGCTGCCACTAATCTCCAGCGAAGAGCTTCCGGCAATTTGCCCGACACGTGGATTCTCGAACCTGCTTCACCTCGTGGGCGCGCGGCGCTGCGCAGCGAGCCAGGGGACGAGGTCGAGCTCGGCGAAGGCTTTCTCCCAAGCGTTGTGGCCAACGCCGGGATACTCCGTGTACTTCGGCGCGCCGCCTGCTTTTTGCAGCGCCGCCACCCACTCTCGCGCATGCTCGACGGGTACAATTTCATCCGCCTGGCCCTGGAAAATCCACACAGGCACCTTGACCACGCGCTCGATCATCCACGGCTCGCCATAGCCGCAGAGCGGGATGGCCGCCGCGAATCGGCCTGGCGCTGTCGCGAGCGCCATCCATGTGCCTTCGCCACCCATGGATTGCCCGGCGACGTACACGCGGGCGGGATCGATCGCGTAGTCCTTTTCGACTGAATCAAGAATCTCAAGCGCGAGGCGAATCGAGACGGGCGGCGTGTTGGCGTGCGGGCGCGCCCACATTTTTGTGTCCGAGACTTGCGGCGCGAGGACGAACGCGGGAAATTTCGTCTGATTTTCGGGCGTGGTCCAGACATGCGTGCCTAGAAAATTGCCTGCGGAAATTTGCAAGAGATTGTCCGACCCCCGTCCCGCCGCGCCGTGTAGCCAGAGCACCAGCGGATATTTTTTCGATGCATCGTAGCTCGGCGGCACGAACAGGCGATAAGCCATTGTCTCGCCAGTCGGGCTGTGATAGGGGCGGGCGAGAAAACCTGCTTCGGGGGAAGTCGGGTTCTGGGAGCCGGCGTGCGATCCCGGGACCGAGAGAAACAGCAGAATAAGTCCGGCGAGCAAATGCAGCGGCTGGCGCGTCAACGTCTGTCCCCCATTGTGATTCACAATTCTCGACAAATCCTACCTCAGCGGCTGGAGCCGGGATCATTTTTTCGCCGGTTACGGCACGACAAGATCCGTTCCCTGACGAGAACCATTCGTGAATTCTATCGAGAATACTTCTGCGCGTAGGCAGGGGGCGCAATCTTCTGCTTGAGGCGCGGATCTGCAATGGGAGCGCCTGGCTCGAGCCGCAGGGGAACGACGCCGGCCCAGATGGGCAGCGAATAATCTTCTTCATCGTCTTTGGGCGGGCCACTGCGTATTTTCGCGGAAACTTCCGCAAGCGGAAGCGCGAGCACGGTGGTGGCCTTCAACTCGGCTTCCGTTGGCTGGCGCACGTCCCTCCAGCGGCCGTGAACAACATGCTCCGTGAACGCTTCGAGCGCCGCCAGTTTTTCTTCCCGCCGGTCCACCAGCGTAGCGCGGCCCAGTATGACCACCGACCGGTAGTTCATCGAGTGATGAAAAGCGGAGCGCGCGAGCACCAGTCCATCCACCAGCGTCACCGTGACGCAGACCTGCACCCCCTCGGAAAGCGTCCGCAGCATGCGGCTGGCAGCCGACCCGTGAATGTAGAGCGTCTCGTCCACGCGCGCATAACCCGTGGGAATGACGAACGGCTGCCCGTCGACCACGAACCCCACGTGGCAAAGGAATGCTTCATCCAAAATCGCAAAAACCGTCTCGGAATCATAGGCGCCGCGATTGGGCAGCCGCTTCACCTGCGTTCGCTCGGTCGGTATGAATTGGGTCATTTGAGCAGCGTAGGGCGCCGACGCCATGGCCGCAAGAGCCAATCTGGCTCGGTCTGTGCCTTGGCCTTATCAATCCCGACAGCAATCGTCCGTCATATTTTCGCCGTCGAGCAGAAACATTCCCACTCGGTTAGAATAGTTGCGCGAATTCTCACAGGCAGGTGCAATGTGGCGGATCGGACCGGGATTTTCTCACGCGAGATCTTCAAATTTTTCCGCGAGCTCGGGCGCAACAATCACAAGCCCTGGATGGACGCGAACCGCGAGCGGTATAAGATGGTGATTGTCGAGCCCTTCCGCGTCTTGCTCGAGCGGCTGTCGCCCGCCGCGCGCAAATTGAATCTGCGCTTTGCGACCTCCGGCCGCGTGGGCGAAAATTTCTCGCGCATCAATCGCGACATCCGTTTTGCCCGCGATAAATCGCCCTACCGTTCCCAGATGTATCTCTTCTTTGCCGAGCCTGATGGCGAAGCCGGTCAGCTCTACGTGGGCCTCTCGGCCGAAGCCGTCACCTCCGGCTTCCGCATTTACAGCGGAAGCAAGACCTCTCCTCTCGCGCAGCTCGCGCGTCCGCGCGGACGAGAGAATCCTAAATGGATAGAGAGCCAGAAGCGTCGTCTCACCAAGAAGTACGAGAGCTATTGGTATTCCACCGAAAAAGGCGAATGGACGAAGCACGGCGGGTGGCCCGTCGATCCGGAAGATTGGAAGAAGCTGCAAGGCTGGATTGTGCGCCGCAAGCTCGCACCGGCGGCAGCAACGCGAAGTGGATTCGAGCGCGAGGTTGCGAAAATTTTCCGCGACGTGTACCCATTGTACCGGTTCACATCATCGCCGGATTGGAAACCGTAAACGGAAAGGAGCGATTGCAATGGCTATGAGCCGTGAGCAAGCGCGCAGCGAGCACACATCCAAAACGGGCCACGACCAGTTCAGCGAGACGATTTACGGCCTGGTCTGCGCCGCCTGCCACAACTATATTCTGATCGACCGCACGAATTGCCCGCCGTCGTGCCGCGAACACGAACCCTGCCGCCAGGCTTATTCGTAGAGAGGCGGTCGGACGCCGCGGCCGGTGTCCGACCTGCATACCATGTCGCGCTAGACGAAAAGGGCTAAAATGGCTTTGCAGGTGCAGTGACGCAAGGACCCAAAGACTTAGCGGCAGGGAAAAGTAACATGGCGGCAGGGCGGGTAATTTTCGCAGCTTTCATGTTGTGTGCTTGCGCTGGCCGGGCCCATGCGCAGGAAAGCGTTCCGGCTCCTGCTCCCCCACCTGATTCCCGCCCGGAGCTAACCCACAGACCGGCTGCAACAGAAAAGCCTCCAACACCTGAGACGGTTCTATTGATTGTGCCCAAAGGCACTCCCCTACAAGTCGTGCTCGAAAAAGAAGTGCGCGTGGAAAAGGTTGGGCAGGCATTACATGGCCGCATCGTCGAGCCTGTGTATGCGTTTGACAAGATTGTCTTGCCGGTGGGCACGGAGGTATCAGGACAAATCACGAAGCTAGACGATGTCTCCGGGAAACAGCGCACTCTCGAAGCGCTGGACGCAGATTTCACGCCGGCACGCAAAGTACACGTCGAATTCGAGGAACTGGTGCTCGCCAATGGGCGGCACATTCCGATCCGGACAGTCGTTACCCCCGGGTCCGGGGAAGTGATTCAATTCGTGATGGCCGCTGACGAGAAGAAAAAGGGCCTGAAGGATACGGCGGCGGAAAAGGCAAGACAAGCCAAAGAAGAGGCCAGGCGCGAGTGGGACACTGCGATGAAGCAAGTACATGAACCCGGCAAAATGCACAAAATTGAGAGATTCGCAGTCGCTCAATTGCCCGTTCACCCGCAGTACATTGATGCCGGGGCGCTCTATTTTGCCGAACTACAGGAGCCGCTGGATTTTGGGACCGAACCGTTAACGCCGGAACTTGCATCTTCGATGAATACGCCGCCACCACCCGGCAGCTTGGTTCATGCGCGGCTGCTGACGGCGCTCAACTCAGCGACGACACAGAAGGGCGAAGAAGTGGAGGCGGTGCTTTCCAAACCGCTCTTCGATGGAACCCGGCTGATCATCCCGCAGGGAAGCCGATTGAAAGGGTCAGTCGTCCAGGTGCGCCCTGCCCGGCACCTCAGCCGCAATGGGCAGCTCCGAATGGTGTTCCACGAGCTCGTCCTGCCAGATGGGGTCGAGCAGAAAGTGGACGCGATCCTCGAAGGCATTCAGGCAGGGAAAGTGCAGAATCTGAGGTTGGACTCGGAAGGCGGCGCAGAGGCCACCCCTCCTAAAACACGATTTCTGGCCACATCCGTGGCGGTCGGGTTAGGCGCCATATCCTTTTTAGGCGACACCTTTGGCGACACAGGCCCTCGAGTCGCGGGAGGCGGCACTGGCTACAAGCTGATCGGCATCGCCCTGGGCGCTGCCATACATTCACAGGAATTCGGCATGGCCATGGGCGCCTATGGCGGTTGCAGGTCCATCTATATTCATTTCATTGCCCGGGGCCATGATGTGGTCTTTCCGAAGAATACAGCCATGGAGATCGGAATCGGGGCGCGTACGGAGGGTGCGACAAAACCCGCTGAAGAAGCACCGGTGAATCAATGACCCGCACCGGCGTACTACGGACGCCGCCAAATCCCTCAAGAACACGGATAGAGTTCGTTGACGGATGCGCGGAAGAACCGATATAATCGGGGTTTCTCGATCGCTTTGGGAGGCAGCATGTACGCCGTAATTCGGAGTGGGGGAAAGCAATACCGCGTCGAGCCGGGCGAGACCATCCAGGTGGAACTGCTCGAAGGCAAGATCGGCGGCAAGGTGACGTTTGAAGACGTCCTCGCCGTGCGCACCGACGACAAGAAATTCGTTTCCGGCGCGCAAGCCGCCAAGGCCAAAGTGATCGGAAAAATCGTTTCGCAGGGCCGCGGGCCGAAGCTGAAGGTGTTGAAGTTCAAGACCGGCGGGCAATACAAGATTCAGCGCGGCCACCGGCAGGGATACACTGCCGTGCAGGTCAGCGACATTCAAATTCCGTAGAGGTCGGCGATGGCACACAAAAAAGGCGGCGGGTCATCCACAAACGGACGCGACTCGCAAGGACAGCGGCTCGGGGTGAAACGGTTCGGCGGGCAAGTGGTGACCGGCGGAAGCATCCTGATCCGGCAACGCGGCACGCGCTACAAAGCCGGAAAAAATGTTGGGCGCGCGAAGGACGACAGCCTGTTTGCGCTGATTAACGGCGTGGTTCGGTTTGAAGACAAGGGCAGGCTCGGAAAATATATCAGCGTGCTGCCGGTGGAAGCTGTTGCGGCCGCTGCCGAGAGGCAGCCCGCTGCAACGGCTGCCAACTGAAACCGTGATTTTAATTACGCGCCCCAATCCGCCGGGGCGCGTATTTTTGTTTTTACTCCCAGCCCTGGCGTATGCTTTCTGCGAAATCTCTCTTTGATCGAGTGACCCGTGTTTGCAGATGAAGCCAAAATTCTGGTGAAAGCCGGCGACGGCGGCAATGGCTGCGTCGCATTCCGCAGGGAGAAGTATGTCCCGCGGGGCGGTCCCGCAGGCGGCGATGGCGGGAATGGCGGAGACGTGTGGCTGGAGGCGAATCCGCACGACAACACGCTGCTGCGGTACCGCTACAATCGCGAATTTCGTGCTGAGCGCGGAGGCCACGGCGAAGGCTCGAACTGCCACGGGAAATCGGGCGGCGATTCCATACTCGCGGTTCCGGTGGGAACCGTTGTGTTCGACGCCGACACGGGCGAGCAGATCTGCGATTTAACGGAAACAGGGCAGCGATTTCGTGCCGCTCGCGGCGGACGCGGCGGCCGGGGAAACGGAAACCCTCATTTTGTCCGCCCGTGGCACCAGGCGCCGCGCGAACACGAAGACGGCCGCCCGGGAGAGGAACATCATCTTCGGCTTGAATTGAAATTGCTGGCTGACGTCGGACTGGTGGGCTACCCCAATGCAGGGAAATCCACTTTGATTTCTCGTATTTCTGCGGCCCGTCCGAAAATTGCGGCCTACCCCTTTACCACACTCGAGCCGCATCTGGGCGTTGTCTCCGCGGATCCCGGCGCTGCGCCCGGATCGGGCCGAACGTACGTCGTTGCCGATGTTCCGGGCCTGATCGAAGGCGCGCATGAAGGCGCCGGGTTGGGCACACGTTTTCTAAAACATTTGGAGCGGACGCGGCTGATCGCCCATTTGGTGGATACGAGCGATGCGAACGACCGCGATCCAGTCCGCGATTTTGAAATCATCGAGCACGAGCTTGCGTCGTTCAGCCCGGACCTCGCGGAGAAACCGATGATTGTGGTGGCAACAAAGCTCGATGCAACCACGAATCGCGATCACTTGGAAGAATTGCGCGCGTTCGCTGCAAAGCGCGGCCTCGAATTTCATTCCATCTCGTCGGCGAGCGGCGAAGGCATCGTCGAGCTCGTCCGGGCGATGGCCGATGCGCTCGACCGGATTCCAAAGCCGGCTGCGGCGGAAGAAACCGCGAATGCAGTCGCGGCAGGCAGCGCTGACGAGATTGAAAAAGCGCCTGCTGCGCCGGCCCCGAAAAATTATCCAGCAGCAGCTCCGCATCGGGAGGAGCGTTGACGTCGCACGCCGTGCATAAGATCCACGGACCCGGGCATCGCCGCTCGGTGGCGCTCTTCGGCGGCACATTCGATCCTGTCCACGCCGGGCACATTGCGGTGGCCCAGGCCGCGCAAAAACGATTCCATCTCGACGCCATTTATTTTGTTCCGTCGTCGCGCCCCCCGCACAAAGCCAAGCCGGCGCTTACGCCATTTGTGCATCGCTACGCCATGGTCGCGCTGGCCTGTGCCGATCACCCCGGATTGTTCCCCTCACTTGCGGAAGGGCCGGTAGAGGGAGCTGCGCCGCACGTTTTCTACACCATCGACACGGTGAAGCGGTTTCATCGCGAGCATCCGAACGATCACCTGTATTTCATTCTTGGCGCAGATCAATTTCTAGAAATTCCAACGTGGAAGAGTTATGAAACGTTGATGGATTCATGCGATTTCATCATCGCGAGCCGCCCCGGGTTCCGGCTGGACGCGCTGCGGCTGGTGGTGCCACCCGAGAAGCTGGGACGTGCACCGTCACACGACCCGCACAAGATTGTGCTGCGAAAATCGGTAGTCCACCTGCTGACCACGGTTTCCAGCCACGTCTCCTCCACCGAAGTGCGCCACCGGCTTGAACGGCACCAGTCGATCCACGGACTTGTGCCCGCGCGCGTAGAGGAATACATTCTCGGACAGGCCCTGTACCGGTGACGCTCAACACTCTTCGCTCCGAAATTCGCTGGGCCGTCGAGGCGGCTCAAGACAAGCAGGCCGTGGACATCACCGTGCTGAAGCTTTCCGGCACCGGCGCGTTTGCGGAATATTTTCTCTTGTGCTCCGGGCAAAGCCATCCGCAAATTCAGGCGATCAGCGAGGCCATCGAAGAACAGCTCAGGCGCCACGGCGTGCGCCTAGCGCATCGGGAAGGAAAAGCCGGCGCGGAGTGGGTGTTGCTCGACTACGGCGACTTCGTGGTGCACATTTTCAGCGAGCGCGCACGGCACTATTACGACCTCGAGCGGCTGTGGCGCACCGCCGAGCGCGTGGACTTCCCTGCGCCCACCCCGAGGTCTGAATCGCGCGGCGAGCCGGAAAGCGGCGCGGCGCAACAATGAGCGCGGCGAACATTACGTGGGTGGCTGTCGATCCTGCCTCGCGCCACGTGCTCGAAGTCGCCAAAAAACTTGCCGACACCTCTACGACGCTCCTGATCACGGGCGAAAGCGGCACGGGAAAGGACCAGCTTGCGCGCTGGATTCACGAGCGCGGGCCTCGCCACGATGCTCCATTTCTGAAAATTGATTGCGCGAGCCTACCGGCGGAGCTTGTGGAATCCGAACTGTTTGGCCACGAGCGCGGCGCGTTCACTGGTGCGGTGGCGCGCAAGCTGGGGCGGCTGGAGATGGCGGAGGGCGGAACAATCGTTCTGGATGAAGTGGCGGCGCTTGCGCTGGGGATGCAGGCCAAGTTGTTGCGCGTGGTCGAAGAGCGCACATTTGAAAGGCTGGGCGGAACTGAGGTGCTGCGCGTGGACGGGCGGCTGATGGCGCTGACGAACACGGACCTGACCAAGGCCGTCGCGGATGGGCGCT
>JBGPZR010000327.1:0-3308 GCA_041493845.1 Terriglobia bacterium
AAATCTCCTTTATCGCATCAGCGGGGTTGCCGCCGGGCTTGAGTGTTTCGCTGGCGCGAATTTTTTCCGCCGGGAATTCCAGTGCTTCGGCAAAAATTTCAGCCGTCTGGGCTGCGCGCACGTAGGGGCTGGTGATCAGGACGTCGGGTTTTACGCCCAAAAAACGCAATCCCAGCGCGGCCGCCCGCGTTTTCTGCACTCCCTTGGCCGTCAACGGCCTTTCGGGTTCAGGCGGCGATTCGGGATCGGTGGGATCCATGGCGATGCCATGACGCACAAGAAAGAGAAGCATGGCTTATGCAACCTTTTCCTTCCGCTGGGCGCGGCGGAATTCAGCTTTGAGGTGGAATTCTTTTTCGAAGAGCTCAGCCTTGCGCTCGAGTCCGGCGAGGTCCAACCGAATGCCATCGGCCGCGTGAATCCCGAAGACAGCTTTGTGCCCGGCGATTTGGACGTCCACGCCCGCAACACACTGTGCGTGTTCCGACTCGAGTTTCTCGGCGATTCGGAGCAATGAAGAAAGCAGGCGGGCTTGGCGCCGGCGCGGGCCATCGAGTGCGGCGTAGGAAGCGTGCTCGAGTTGCGGGTCGGATTTGCAGTTGTGGTAGCGGACCAACACGGCGGCCATGTCGCGCCGCCAGCCGCGCAGTCCGGGGATCTCGGCGTTGCGAATCAGGTATTCACCGTGCCGGTGGTGTGATTTGCGATGAACGAAATGACCGGTATCGTGCAACAGCGCGCCGATTTCCAACACCAGCCGCAATTCTGGCCCCATCTCATGCAACGGACGCAACTGATCGAAGAGTGAAAGGGCCAGCCGCGCGACCTGCTCCGCATGATGCGGATCGTAATCCAACCGCCGTGCAAACCACCGTACCCCGGCAAGCAATTCCTCCGCGCGCCCCCTTTCTTCTTCCGACGAGTGGCCCGCTGAATATTGCTGCGAGACCAGATCCAGCAGGATGCCTTCTCGCACGCCGACACCGGGAACAAGCATTGTCCGCACGTCGAGCCATTTTGCAAGCGTCGTAATAATGATCGCCGCAATGCCCATTACTTCTGCGCGGTCTTTCCTCACACGGAAGACCCTCATGCGTCCCGGCACATCGAGGCCGAGCAAGCGCCAGGTCTGATCGCGCAGCAAACGAACATTGATGGTGGGCGTCCGTTCAACCAGGGGGCCGGACGCGAGGCGGACCAGAGCTTCGGCGTTGCCGCCACAGGCCACGGCAATGGCGCGCGAAAGTTTCGGGGGCGAAGGCAGCGCGCTGCGCAAGAGCGAAAGAACGTGATGACGCAGACGGCTGGCCTTGTCCTCATCAATCGCGCCTTCGATGGAATACGTCTCCATCAGCCGAATCGTCCCGAGCGGCAACGCGATGCGGTGTTCCAGCGCGTCGCGCTGAAAAAAATTAAGCTCCAGGCTTCCGCCGCCAAGATCGAAAATCAGCCGCGGTTGCAAGCGGTCTCCCAAAGCGCATTGCACCGCGGAGCAGACGAGCCTCGCCTCTTCCTCGCTGCTGATGACGTCCACTTCGATCCCGGATTTCTTCCGGATGCGATCCATCAGCCGTCGATAATTGCGCGCTTCCCGCGCCGCTGCCGTGGCTACGGCGCGGTAGGCTGTGACGTGATGCCGGTCCATGCGGCCGCGAAAATCGCGAAAAGCCCGGGCGGCGCGGGCGATTGTCTTTTCATCGAGGAGCCGGTGCGTAAAAGCGTTGTGCCCCAGGCGGACAGCGGCGCGTTCGCTGTCAAGGATCTGAATTTGGTTGGGAGAAGTGGCGCGCGCAATCGCCAGCCGGATGGCGTTCGAGCCGGCGTCGATCGCTGCTAGTTGGACGGGGGCGGCCACTCTTAGCGCCAGAGGTGCAACAGGGCGTGCGAAGGCTTGTAGTGCGTGCTCCGGATTCCCAGATGCGACGCGATCCGCTTGCGGAGCACCCGATTCACCTCGGAGACGCTACCCTCGCCGTCCAATTCGATGAAGCCGTGCCTTTTCGAGAGATACTCGAATTCCCGCTTGATCAGTGATTGGTAACGAATGAACGATTGAAAGAGATCGTTCGAGAGCGACATGTCGCGGCCGGATTCCCAGTAGCTGATTGTCTGAGCTTTTTTGAATTCACGGTCAAACGCGATCTCCGGCCGCACGTTCAGCCAGAAGGTTAGGTCGGGACGCAACGCCATCTCATAGATGCCATGAAGATAGTCGCGGCTGATTCCGCGCACCGCCGAACGCGCAATCAGCGTGAAAATGTAGCGGTCCGCGAGCACGATCAAGCCAGAACGCAGAGCCGGCAGAATGCGCCGCTCGAGTTGATCGAAGAAATCCGTGCTGTACATCAGGGAAAGTGTGGTTCGCGTTACGGAATTTTCCGCCATCAAGGCGTCAATATCTTCGCCCACCAGGAACGAACGCCGCAGCCCCATCGTTTGCACCGCGAAGCCTTCGGATTCGAGCCACTCAGTTAATAAGGAGATTTGCGTCGAGCGGCCGGACCCGTCAGAGCCCTCGAGAACGAACAATGTTCCACTCAGCTCTTCCAGTTTGACGCCGGGAAGCGGTGTCCCATAGAAGCGCGAGGGAGCTTCCGGCCGCACTTTTTTCTTGGCATGCAAGGCGGTGCCGCCGTTGGGTGCCGCGTTTGAGCCGTTGTTTTTATCGGGGCGCGTCATTTCTTTTTTGGCGCAAACTGGCCCAGGTCAATCCGTTCGCCAACGATCTGGCGCATCAACTTCTGGAGCTTGTTCACGCGAACTGTTCCGTCCATCAGGATGAAGTTGTCCGTTTCGATCATCTGGTCGTAATTGCTCAGGATTCGTTCCTGGAAAATGCGAAAGCTTTCGGCGCGATCGAGCGAGATCCCCAAGTCCATACCGGCTTCGTAATATTTCAGCTTGGGGCGGCCGGCAACGATGCGGTTGACGGCCACATCCAGCGGCGCGCGAAAATAAAATGTGATGTCTGGAATGGGCGCAAAGCTGTAAAGGTTGCGCAGCCATCGCGGCGCACATCCGCGCGCTGCATCGCGCGCAAACGCCGTGTAGATGTAGCGGTCGGCGAGTACCAGGTAGCCGCCGTGCAGCAGGGGAAGAATCTGCCGCTCGCAGCGGTCGGCAAAATCCGCGGCATGCAGCAGCGAGAATGTGGTGGGCGTAAGCAGCCGGCGCTGTTTTCCGCGGCGCGTGGCGGATCTCACCAGCGGCGAAGAATTCCATTCCGTGAAATGCAGCCGGTAGCCGCCGATCTCGAGCCACCTCTTCAGAAGATAGAGCTGCGTGCTTTTGCCGGAACCATCCGTTCC
>JBGPZR010000039.1:0-10567 GCA_041493845.1 Terriglobia bacterium
AAAAATCTGGTCGAGCGGCTGGTGATCATGTGCCCGTCACCGAGGATTGAACCGCACCATCTACCGCCCGAGCTGTTCCGCGGAGCTTCGAGAAGTCCGCAAAAGCCGTATGACAGTTTGCAGGAAGCGCGGTCTGCGTACGAGCGGGAATTCGTGCTGCGAAAACTGGAAGAGAATCGCTGGAACATGACCAAGGCCGCGCAAGCGCTGGGGCTCGAACGCAGCCATTTGTATCGCAAGATGAGATCGCTCGGAATCGCTCCTTCGCGAGCCGAGTAAGCTCACCCAGGAAAACCTGCCGCGTGACTATTCCTGATAGTCTGCAAGTTGCTGCAGCTGGCGGCGCCAATCGAGCTGCCGAACGATAGACGAATTCTGGCGCCAGCCGGGCTGTACCTTGACGAACAACTCCAGGAAAATGTGGGCGCCGAGAATGGATTCAAGCTCCAGGCGCGCCTGCGTGCCGATTTTCTTCATCGTGGCGCCGCCCTTCCCGATCAGAATTCCCTTTTGCCCTTCGCGCTCAACATACAGCGTTGCGCGAATCCGCAGGAGTTTTTCGCCCTCGTCGAAGTTGTCGATCAACACGGCGATGGAGTGAGGGACTTCTTCGCGCGTGGCAATAATCGCTTTCTCGCGGATGATTTCCGCCGCCAGGAAACGCTCGGGCTGATCGGTGAACTGATCGGGCTCGAAGTAGGGCGGATGTTCGGGCAGCCGCGCGATCCAGGCTTTAACGAGGTCGAAGCAGCCGAGGCCGGTGAGAGCAGAGATGGGAAAAGTTTCTGCAAAATCAAATTCGCGGTTATAGCGCTCAATCAGCGGCAGAAGTCGCGTCTTCGGGATGCGGTCCACTTTATTCAGCAGCAGAAAGACCGGGCCGTGGAAGCGCTGAACCCATTGGATAGCGAAGCGGTCGCCCGCGCCGAAATCAACGGAGGCGTCGGCGATAAGTGCCAGCACGTCGATGCCTTCGAGCGCGTGCTGGAGCTCGTCCATCATCTGGCGGCTGAGGACGTTGCCGGGCTTGTGAAGCCCGGGCGTATCCACAAGGACGATTTGCGCATCGTCGCGATTCAGGATGCCTTGAATGCGATTGCGCGTGGTCTGCGGCTTGGGCGTAACGATGGAGACTTTGCGGCCGACGAGCGTGTTGACGAGCGTGGACTTGCCCGCATTGGGGCGGCCGACGATCGCGACGAATCCGGACTTGAATGGCATCAGATATTCATTGTACGCCGAGGCGTGCCGTTGCGGCGAATCGGACTTGATCAGACGGTGCGGGCGGTAGAGGCCGCCAGGCGGCGGGCGCGAACGCGCAGGACCTTGCGCTGATTGGCCTCTAGGACTTCGAATCGCAGGCCTTCGGTTTCGATTATTTCACCGGTGCGCGGAACGTGGCCGGCGACGCTATTGAGCAGGCCTGCGACCGTGGTGGCGCCGGAGTGTTCCGGCGACGCGGCGAGCTGGATGCCGAACAGCTCGCCAACTTTTTCCACCGGGACGCTGCCGCGCATCACCAGGCTGCCGGCCGATTCCCGAATCACATCGGGCGCGGGGCGGCGATCTTCTTCTCCGATTTCTCCGACAATTTCTTCTACAAGGTCTTCGACCGTGACGATGCCCGCCATCAGCCCGTACTCGTCGATCACGATGGCCATCTGCTGACTCTTGCGCTGCATTTCTTTCAGCAGCTCGGAGCCGAATTTCGTCTCCGGAATGAATAGCGCGGGACGCATCAGCTCGCGCACGGTGCGATGGCCGGCTTCGCTGTCGGGCACTTCGAGCATGTCGCGCGACATGACGATGCCGACGATGTCGTCGAGCGATTTGTCGTACACAGGCAAGCGCGAATACTTCGTTTCGACGACCAAATCTCGAAATTCTTCGAGCGTAGCGGAAGCGCGAACAGCGACGACATCGGGCCGAGGCGTCATCACGTCACGCACGCGCTTATCGCCGAATTCAACCACCTGCTCGATCAGGCGCGCATCATCGCTCTCGATGATTCCCTCTTCTGTGGCGGCATCCACCAGAGCTTCGATGGCCTGCTGCTGCTCGACAGCCGGGGCAGCGGGTTCGGCTTCCGAAATGTGCAGGACGGAGACAAGCAGCTCGAGGACCGCCTGCACCGGCCAGATCACAATCAGGAATGCGCGCACCACCGGCACTAAGGGCGCAATCCAGTTCCCCGGCGCCCGGGCCAAAAGCACGGCGGGCAGGAATTGCATGGCCACCACAACTTCCGCGGAGAGGAAGAAAACCATTTCGACGACTGCTTCCCACGTGCCGGGCACGAAGAAAATCAGGCCACGCGTGGTGACGGCGGCGACGAGGACCAGCCAGAACCGCGTGAGAAGGCTGAAGGCCAGGGCCGCACGGCGCCGGTCCATTTTGAAGCGCGGCTCGATGGCGAATTCAAACGTGTCGAGATGGCCGTGAATGCGCCCGGCATGGACGCGGCCAAGCTCGCGGAACACACGGTCCAGATATGAAAAGACGACCAGTGCCGCCGTGAGCGCGAGGACGCCGATGGTGTAGAGGAGGATAGGCATGGGTCAGGCGAGGCCGCACTCGCGACGGAGGCGCTGCTCGCGCCGGTCCATCTGCCCTTCGTCGGATTCGTGGTCGTAACCCATTAGATGGAGAATGCCGTGCAGGATGAGAATCTGCATTTCTTCGCCGAAGGTGCGGCCGAAGCGACGAGCGTTGCACCGGGCGACGGCGGGCGCGATGGCAATATCGCCGAGATAAAAATCGGATGCAGCGGCTCGTCCGCGTTTCGGCCATTTCGGCGCCGCGAGACTCTTCCCATTGCGCTGGGCTCCATTGGTTGGAAAGGACAATACATCGGTCGACCCTTTTTTGCCACGGTAGGCGCGATTCCAGCGGGCCATCGCGCCATTTTCAACCAGGCAAACCGTGAGCGCACCGGCGGGCAGGCGAAGGCGGCGAAGAGCGCGCTCGAGAAATTTATCGAGGTCTCGAACGGAAACACGAACGCTGCGCTGGCGATTGAGGATCATGGGGATGGGGTTAGTCGCGGCGATTCTTGTCGCCGGAACTGCCCGCGCGGTCCGAGCTGGACGAGCGGTTGGCTCCGCCGGGCTTGCTCGTGGAGCGTTCGTCGTAGGCCTTGATGATGCGCTGGACTAGGCTGTGGCGGACGACGTCGCGCTCATCGAAATAGATGAACGAGATGCCTTCGATATTGCCGACCACTTCGATGGCTTCAATCAGGCCGGAGCGGCGCTCATTTGGCAGGTCAATTTGGGTGATGTCGCCGGTGATCACCGCCTTTGAATTAAAGCCCAGGCGGGTGAGAAACATTTTCATCTGTTCGCTGGTGGTGTTCTGCGCTTCGTCGAGGATGACGAATGAATCGTTCAGGGTGCGGCCGCGCATGAAGGCCAGGGGCGCGACTTCGATGATGTCTTTTTCCAGGAAACTCTCGAGCTTGTCGGCGTCGAGGAGGTCGTGCAGCGCGTCGTACAACGGGCGCATATAGGGGTCCACTTTTTCCTGGAGCGTGCCGGGAAGGAAGCCCAGACGCTCACCTGCTTCGACGGCCGGGCGCGCCAGGATGATCCGGTCGACCTGCTTCGAAAGCAGGGCCGAGACAGCCATGGCGACAGCGAGGTAGGTCTTGCCGGTTCCTCCGGGCCCGATGGCAAAAACCATGTCGTAAGTTTCGAGGGCCTCGATGTAGCGGCGCTGATTTTCGCTTTTAGGCGTGATGCTTTTCTTCCCGAAGGAGCGCGAGCGTGTGGGTGAGAATGCACCCCGGAGCTCGGTGACAGGAGCGGGAGCGGCGGTGGCGATGCGCAGCAGGGCCTTCACCTCATGGCTGTCGGGTACGCTGCCTTGGCGGAGGCGAGTGTTGTAATCGTCCAGAATGCGGGCGGCGCGCTCGACCTGTTCGGGAGCGCCTTCAATTTCCAGGTCGTGGTCCTTCAACTGCGTGGTGACATGCAGGGCGGACTCGAAAAGCTTCAAGTTTTCGTCGAGGGTGCCGAATAGTTCATTGATGCCCCCGAGCATGCGGACGGTCTGTTTCATCAAGTTTGGCGGCTGCAATCCTCCCCGCTGCAGGTGCGAGCGGAATCCTCAAATCGTAAGGTTAGCGTAGCGCGGCCAGCGGCGACGGTCAAGACAGGTGGGCAAGGTTTCACCGGGGAGTAACAAATGGGCGGCAAGCCGGGTGACTGGGCCACCGCGCCCCGGGGTGAAATGTTAGTGTATGGGGTGGGGCGCAACCACGTGACCAGCGGGAGACCATTATGGCCGAGATAAAGGCTTCAGTGCCGGGCGCCGCAAGCGAAGGTGCAACAGAGCGCCGGCGCACGCAGCGCGTCATGATCGCAATGCCGGTGCTGGTGCGCGGCGGAAGCGGCACCAAGAAGTTCGAGGAAGAAACCACCACAGTCTCGGTGAGCGCGAACGGCTGCCTGGTGCGGCTCGGGCATCCCGTCGTGCGCGGCCAGGAAATCGCCATCGTCAACCCGAAGACCGCAGAAGAACTGCCTTCCACGGTAACTTTTATCGGGTTGAAGGACGGCAGCAAGGCCGAAGTCGGCGCGGAATTCGCAGAGCCGTCGCCGCTGTTCTGGCGCATCGCGTTTCCCCCGGCAGATTGGGACGCCTCCGAACGCAAGCGACCCACGGGAGTACGCCCTCCTGTAAAGCCCACCAGGTAGACCTCGCCTAACCGCGCTTTGCAACACACAGAATGCAAAGAGAAAAATCCTAGCGATTGGGAGCCGGGAATTGAACTTTAGGCGTCTCGCGCGATGCGGGAGCGGCCTCAAAGTACGCATTGTTGCGCGGGAAGCCGGCCCAGCCCGCGAAGATGTTGTTCGGGAACAGGCCGATGTAGGTGTTGTAGGCCTGCACGGAATCGTTGTAGCGCTTGCGCTCGACGGCGATGCGATTTTCCGTGCCGGCAAGCTCGTCCTGAAGGCGCAGGAAATTCTCGTTGGATTTGAGCAGGGGATAATTTTCGACCACCAGAAGCAAGCGGCCCAGGGCGCCATCAAGCTGGCGGTTGGCGGCGATCTTCTCTTCCGGTGAGTGAGCTCCCAGCAAGGCGGCGCGGGCCTGGGCGATGTCGTGGAACACAGTCTGCTCCTGAGCCGCAAAGCCTTTTACCGTTTCGACGAGATTGGGGATCAAATCCGCCCGGCGCTGGAGAACCACGTCCACCTGTGCCCAGTTGGATTTCACTGATTCATTCAAGCGGACCATTTCGTTGCGGCGCCCGACGTACATGCCGCCGACAACCAGCGCGAGGATCAGCACAACGGCGATGAATGCGGCCAATGCTTTCATAGAAAACCTCCAACGGAAAATCTGACGATCCAAGCCACGGCGAGTGGACAGCTTACAATCTGTCCGACATCAGTGCGCCTCAAGGCGCCGATCCACTTCATTGGTCACGATTTCGACAAACTCGAGGTATGTGTGCAACATCGCTTCGATGTCCATCTGGCTCTCTTTGCGCTTCCCTGCCCGCAAATCGAGGATGGCGTGGAAGGCCGAGGGATTCGCGCCCGTGAGCGAAGCGAGCGCATCCACGGCCTCGCGCTTGGTTTCAGGCAGCGGCTGGCCGAGCGCGAGGAGTGCATGGCGGAACAGCACGCAGAATGTAGAGACAGAACCAAGCATGATGCCCAGGTGGGCTTTTCGCTTTTGCGGCGCAGCAAGAATTGCCTGGCGCAGGCGCAGCCAGCCGGTTCTCAGTTCGCGCTCCACCTGGAGTCGATGGAAAACCAGCGGAACCTCGAAGCCGGTGAGAAAATCTTCGCCCAAAAGAATCCGATGGCGCAGCTTCATGTCGAGCAGCTCGATCGCGAAAACATCCGCCGAACGATGCAGCTCCTCCTGAGTAAACACCAGCGGAGCTGGATTGCCCGCGTGGGTCCACCACTCGGCGACTCCATGCAGCGCCTCAAGCTCCGGCGCGCCGGCGCGTTCCACCAAGCAGAGAACGTTGAGATCCGAGTGCCGGGCGGAAAATTCGCCGGTCACGGCCGACCCGTACAAAACGACGGTTTTCAGATTGTCCGCCGCCACGGCCTTCAGGCGTTCGATCAATTCTCTTAGTTTTGCTTCCATGCGTAATCTTTCCTCAGCCCCCGCCGAATCATCACCAACTGCCGCTCGCGCCTCCGCCACCGAAGGAACCGCCGCCAAAGCCTCCAAATCCACCGCCACCTCCGCCGCCTCCAAACCCTCCACCTCCCCAGCCTCCTCCGCCGATCATGGGCCCCATCCACCAACCACCACCCTGCCGATACCGCCGTGACGTGGGTTGGCTAGCGCTTTTAATCGCGGCATAAATCATGAATGCAATGAAAGCCAGTGGGAAGAACAATTGCCACAGCGAACCAGATAGTCCCTCTCGTCCTGATCCAGTTTTGCGAGGCTGCGGAAGCGAAGTGCCAACGGTCAAGACAACTCCGCGATCCTGGGCGATCACGTCGGCAACTCGCTGCGTCATCAGGAGAACAGCCGCGTCATAGTTCCCCTCGCGAAGGTACGGGACAGCCTCCCGCCCGATGGCGCCTGTCTTCCCGTCGGGGAGAATCGATTCGAGGCCGTATCCAATCTCGAAACGGTAGCGGCGATCCTCGACGGCGAGAAGGATCATCACGCCGCGCTCGGATTGCTTCGGGCCAACGCCCCACCGTGTCGCCAGGTCAATCGAGAATTCCTCGATCGAGCGGCCATCCAGGGATTTGACAGTGACAACCGCGATTTGAGCGTGGGCCTTCTGGTCCACCTCCGTGCACAGCGCGGTGAGCTGGAATTTTGTTGTCTGGCTCAAGACGTTGGCAAAATCGTTGATGTAGCCGACAGGCTTGAAAGGCGGCGGCTTTTTTTGACCATGCGCGACGGCCAGAGCAGCGAAAAAGCCGAGCAGCAGGCAGCAGGCAATTCTGAATGGCTTGTTCAGAGGTAGGGCGGTTCGCATCGAAGGGCCGTCTGGCCCGTGGCCATGGTAGTGCGGGGGAGCGTGGAGTGTCAACGCAGGGAGCTACGACCGAGCGGCTGAGCCGATTGTCACCTAGCAGGTGCGATGCTACACTCGCGTGTCCGCGTGTTCAGTTACGCACGGCACTGACCGAAAACGAACATTCCGCGCGGCGGAATTCCCGATTAACCGTCTAATTTCAGTTGGATACACGTGGCCGCTATGTTGCACCAATTTGCGGATTTCGGCGAAACATAAGAATAGCCGGGCACGTTTCAATAAGATGGGATTAGCACACATTCTGAGGGTTCAGTCTTTCGGAGAGGAAAAACGACGATGATCGGAAGGCACACACATTTTGCGATCGCAATTCTGACGGCTGCTTCACTGGTCGTCTCCCCTGTCTACGCACAGTCGCAAGGGGCGCAGGGTCAGGATGCACAGGCGCAGTCCACGAGCCAGCCCCCGGCACAGGCAGGGATGGCCGCCACGGATCAGTCGCGCAACCTGAAACCGACTCTTGGCCCGGATTACTCGAACGGGCCAAGCTGGTTTCCGAATTTCATCTCACCATACAAGCCGATCAAGATGCCGGAGACCATGCTGACGAATTCGCCGCGGCTGGATCAGTTGGTGCAAGACGGCAAATTGATGCTGAGCCTGGAGGACGCCATTTCGATCGCGCTCGAGAACAATCTCGACATTTCCGTGCAGCGGTTCACTCCCTGGATCGCGCAGACGGATTTGCTGCGGGCCAAGGCGGGCGGGATAGCGCGCGGGCTGGGCAGTTCGTCGAATGTGGTGCTGGGTTCCGGGCCGAGCGCTTCGTTTGATCCTGTCTTCACCGCCGGCGTGAACTGGGCGCGCTCGTCGTTTCCCGTGAACAATCCCTTCCTATCAGGAACCGGCACGACCGCGGTGCCGATTTTGATCGATTACAATGCCAACTATAATTTCGGGTATACACAGGGCTTCCATACCGGGACGTTCGCCTCGATCACTTTCAACAACAACCGCTCCTCGACAACGTCCTCCCAGCAGCTCTTCAATCCGGCAGTGCAATCGACCATGACGTTCACTATCTCGCAGCCGCTACTGAACGGATTTGGGCTGCTGCCGAATACGCGCTTCATCCTCGAAGCCAAGAACACCGTCAAGGTTGCAGACTCGATTTTCGCGCAGCAGGTGATCGCAACAGTTTCGCAGGTCTCGAACGACTACTGGGAACTGGTCTTCGGGCGCGAGAACGTAAAGGTGCAGGAAGCCGCTGTCGGCGTTTCCACCAAGTTGTACGGTGACAATAAAAAGCAGCTCGAGATCGGCACCATGGCCCCTCTCGATGTGCTTACCGCCGAATCCCAATTGGCCACCGACCAGCAAAACTTGATTGTGGCCCAAACCAACAAGCTGCAGCAGGAAACGATTCTGCTGATCGCCATCACGAAAAACCCGCTGGCGGCGAACTTGAATGGGGTCGAAATCGTGCCCACGACGCCGATTGTCACCCCGGATGTGGTCGAAAATATCGCTCTGCAGGACGCGGTGAACGAAGCGTGGCAGAAGCGGCCCGAAATCAAGCAGTCCGAATTGAACTTGAAGAATGCGGGGATCGAAGTGAAAGCAACCAGGAATGCCCTGCTGCCGCAGCTCAACATCTTCGGGCAGTACAGCGCCACTGGGCTTGCCGGGAATCAGGTCACGACTACTCAGGTAGCCAATGGTTTCGAGGCTAACCAGAACGCACCGATTGTTGACTTCAACGGGAATCCCTTCAGCGTCGGTAATCCGGGGGCACCGGGGATATTGGCTTTTGCAGGGACCCCGACGGCCTTCCTCACAAACACCTCTATAACGCCCGGCGGCCTTGGTGATGCACTGCACGGCATGATCAACAACAATTTTCCAACCTACGCTGCGGGGCTCAACTTGACCTTGCCGATTCGGAACCGCTCGGCACAGGCAGACAGTGCCCGCGCGCTCCTGGATGAACGGCAACAGCAAGTGCAATACCGCTCGACGCAGAACATCATCGTGCTGAACGTGCGCAATACATTGATCGCGCTGCAGCAAGATCGCGCTCAGGTGGCCGCGGCAGGTAAGGCGCGCGAACTGGCCCAGAAGACGCTTGACGCCGAACAGAAGAAATACCAACTCGGGTCATCGACGAGTTACAACGTGGTCCTACGCTCCCGTGACCTCACCGCAGCACAAGGAGCCGAATTGCGGGCCAAGGTAAACCTGGAAGAAGCGGTGGTGAATTTCAATCAGGCCATGGGCCGGACCCTCGAAGTGAATCACATCGTGGTGGCTGATGCGCGGCGAGGCAAAGTCATCCGCGAGCTGAACATCCCGGGAACGCCCGAACCTGACGCGGTGGCGGGTAAGTAGAAAGTTCTCGCCAGGGAAAATTTGCCGAGGGACATGCCCCGTTGCCAGGCGCGATTTGGCACGCCCCGTCTGAAATGTTTCCGGGCGGTGGCGTCCTTCGCTTGCCGGGGAAATCCCCTTGGCCTAGAATTGAAACCTGAACACGCGCTGCGAGCGAATTGAACCCGGTCGATCGAGGAGCCGCGCCAATGAGCAAGGAGCTTAAGACTCAACCCACGCCGACATTTGAAGCGCAGCGGAGGACTTCCGCGGCTGAGCGCGCGTGGGAAGAGAAGACGCTGCTGCCCGCCCTGCAGAAATCGCCGGACCGCGACGCGGATTTTACAACTGTCTCCAGCTATCCGATCCGCCGCCTCTACACCCAGGCCGACCTGGCCGACTGGAGCGCCGAACGCGACCTCGGTTTTCCCGGCCAGCCACCCTACACGCGCGGAATTCATTCTTCGATGTACCGCGGCAAGCTGTGGACCATGCGGCAATTCGCCGGGTTTGGGGCCGCCGAAGACACCAACGCCCGCTTCCGCTACCTGCTTTCGCAGGGGCAGACGGGACTTTCCGTGGCGTTCGACCTGCCGACGCTGATGGGCTACGACTCTGACCACGCGCTTTCAGAAGGCGAGGTCGGAAAATGCGGAGTGGCGATCAGCTCACTGGCGGACATGGAAGTGCTCTTCGACAAAATTCCGCTCGCCGACGTCACCACTTCGATGACCATCAATTCCCCCGCCGCAATCATCTGGGCCATGTATCTGGCGGTCGCGGAAAAACAGGGCGCCGACTGGAAAACAATTTCGGGGACGCTGCAAAACGACATCCTGAAGGAATACATCGCGCAGAAGGAATATATCTATCCGCCCGAGCCTTCCATGCGGCTGGTGATCGACACGTTCGAATTCGGCGCCAAGCACACTCCCAAGTTCAATTCCATTTCCATCAGCGGCTATCACATCCGCGAGGCCGGATCGACGGCGGTGCAGGAAGTCGCGTTCACCTTCGCGCATGCCCTCGCGTACGTACAGGCGGCGATCGACGCGGGCATGGATGTGAATCAGGTCGGGCAGCGTCTATCGTTCTTTTTCAACGCGCACAACGATTTTCTCGAGGAGATCGCGAAGTTCCGCGCGGCGCGACGTCTGTGGGCGCGCCTCATGCGGGACCGTTTTGGTGCGACCAATCCACGGGCTCAGCAGCTGCGGTTCCACACCC
>JBGPZR010000247.1:0-4241 GCA_041493845.1 Terriglobia bacterium
CCGTCCAGTAGGCGAGACGATCCTTGCTTGCATAAAGTATGGCGGGAAGGATAACCAGGTACAGAAAATAAGTCATGTATGCGAATTGCATGAATTCATTCATCGCCGGACTGGAGAAGCGTGCCAGCCAGACGCAGGGGTTCACGCCCGCGAAGCCGTAATCGAATTGGATCAGCCAGCGGTCAAACCATGCGGGGAAAATCATGTGCACCAGCCCGCGCAATTCCTGGAAAAAGCCGATGTAGAGCGGCAGGGGATACCAGGAGCGAGCAAAGCGCAGCACAGGATTCTTCGAATGCGCCGCCGCCCAGGAAAGGCAGATGATTCCGAGGCAGAGCCACACATGCACCACGATATACATCGCGGCGTGCGCGACATTGCGATGAAAAGCGAGCAGGACTACGTTCACCCACGCCAGGTACGCAAACGTGACCCATTCGAATGCGCCACAAGCACGCCAGATTTCAGCGAGGCCGCCGGGAATTGCAGGCGTTTCAAGAGTCTGCGTGCCGCCGAGCCAGGAAATCGAACGATCGGGAACGGATTCTGTGTAGGTGATTTGATGCGGAGATTTCATTGCGCCTCCGTTGGCGTGAGCAAGTTTGTGCGCCCAGCTTGCGCAGTTGCCTGCCACTCGTGCCATTTGTAAATGCGCCAGCCACGCGACCGCGCCAGGCGCGCGAGCCGCCTTGATGGATTGACGGCTACCGGGTTTCCGACGGCCTCCAGCATGGGGAGGTCGGCTATGTGGTTGCCGTAGGCATGGCTTTCGCCCAACTTGAGGCCATATTGCGCGGCGAGTGCCCGGATGGCACCAGCTTTCGCTTTGCCGCTCATGTGTTCGCCCGCAAGCCAGCCGGTCCAGTGGCCATCGAAGATTTCCGGTTCGGTGGCGATAATTTCGACAGGACAGGGGAAACGCTGCGCGATGGCACGGGCGAGCGGTGCGAGCGTGCCGGTGACGAGAAAAACGCGATGCCCGTGACCGTGGTGCCAGGCAATCCGCGTCATGCCTTCGAGAAAGACTGGCGGCGAATTCGGCGCGCCTGCAGCAGTCCATTCGGTCACGAGTGATTCGTGCAGTCCGGTGAGGTAGAGTTTGTTTGCTTCGATAGCCGCGAGGCGGTCGCGCAAAATCGTTTTTGCACAATGCCCGAGCCAGAGCACCAGATTCGCGCGGCTGACTTCGTCGCACGCGAGAAGATGGGCAAGAAACCGCCACTCGAGTGAGGGCCGAGCGATCAGTGTTCCATCGAGATCAAAGAACGCGCCGATTTTCGCGGAGTCGTTCATCGCGTCACCTGGACGGCCACTCGTGAAGGTGCTTTTTCGCCGGCTGCGAGGTACCGGCGGCCTTCCCAGATTATGGGGATGGCACGCACGAGGCAGAAAGTCACGGTTGCCACGACAAGCGCTTGGCCTGCGCCAGCGAGCCAATGGCGAGCCGTGGCGTCAAACCAGGCCGCTGGCACATGCGCGAGCGAAAGCAACAGCCCGAGGTAGCAGAAGCAAACGCACTTGAGGACGGCATATGCGGCGCGGCTTGCGCGCGAGGCAACCAGGCTGCGTCCCCACCATGTCTCGAGCATGGAGTTGCGGCCAAAGCCGCTGCGTCCCGTGCGCGCGGCGAGGCTGCGGAGAAAGTCCGTCAGCGTGCCGCGCACGAAAAAGAGAACGGGAACCCAGAGTGAGATCAGGCCGCTGACAGCGAAAAATGTGAAGAAGAGATTTTCGACCACGCGGTCGCCGAGGATGTCGAACTGCGCACCGAGCGGCGTGGCCATGTTGCGCGTGCGCGCGAGGTAGCCGTCCACGCCGTCGAGCGCGATTGCGGCGATGGTCAAAAAGACGGCGACCGCGTCGGCTGCTAGCGTCTTCACCGAAAACGTGAAGAGAGCGACCGCTGCGAACGCTGCGACGACGCGGGCTGCGGTCACTTGATTTGGCGTCATGGCAAACTCCCCGACTACAGGTGTAACGGGCCCGCAACCGCCTGCGGCAAATTTCTTTGCCGTTCCCGGCTCCAGCGAGCGGGCCCGCACGGCGGACAAGGGCATGCGGTGTGCCAACCTGCCATTCGCACAGTGGGCAGTCTTTTCAGTTGCTTACAGCGATGCGCGGAAAAGCGCGACGAGCTGCAAAGGCGTCTATTCACTCCACCTGGCGGAATCTCCCTTGGTTGTGAGGTGGACAAAAAGCATGGGCGCGAGTCTAAGGGATGTGGGAAAATTGAAGTTCAAGCCGAAGCCTGAGCGATTCTCGGACATCTAACGACGGGCGAAAGGTCTTAGCACACAGATGGAAGTTTCCATATTTGCGGCGTTTGTTGCAGGACTCGTATCGTTCCTCTCGCCGTGCGTCCTGCCGCTGGTGCCGGGCTATATTTCGATGCTGTCGGGGATCGGCGTCGAGCAGCTTAAAGAAGGAAAAACGCCGCGTGGCGGGCTGCTCACGTCCGCGCTCGCTTTCGTTTTAGGGTTTTCGATGGTTTTCATCGCGTTCGGCGCGTCGGCCAGCGCGGTTGGGTCGTTTCTGTTGCGCAATCGGAATCTGCTTGCGCCGGTTGCCGGGGCGCTGATCATTCTTTTCGGCCTGCATTTGGTGGGCTGGCTGGCGAAAATTTCCGTGCGTGTGGGGCTGGCGGTGGGACTCTTGCTGGTCGCGCTGGGAGCCGTACTTAGCTTGCGGCCCGGACTCGCCGGCGCTTCGATCAAAGCTGTTCAACTCTACTCGATCTCGATCATCTTCCTGCTTGGTCCGTCCATGACGCGCTGGCTCAATCGCGATGTCCATTTCCGGAATCTGGGCGGCAAGCCGGGCCCCACCAGCGGATTTCTGATGGGCTTTGCATTCGCATTCGGCTGGACGCCGTGCATCGGGCCGATCCTGGCGAGTGTGTTGGGGCTTGCCGCGACGCGCGAGACGATCTGGCAGGGAGTTTTTCTACTGGCCTGCTATTCGGCGGGGCTGGCGATTCCGTTTCTGATCACGGCGCTGGGAATTGGCAGTTTCTTGAAATTTTACCAGCGGTTTCGCCGCCACCTGCACACGGTAGAAGTGTTCAGCGGGGTTCTGTTGCTGGGGGTCGGCGGGCTGGTTTTTCTGAATCGGCTGACCTGGCTTTCGGGTAAGCTTACGTTCTTGAACAAGTTTTCATGGTGATGGGAGCGCTCCGCATGAAGAAGTCTGCGAATTTTTTCCTGTTCCTGGTTCTACTCAGTGCTGTCACGGCAGATTTTTCCGGATGCGGCTCCTCCGGATTTTTCAAAGCTTCGGCGCAGGAGAACGGCAAGTCGTCGAAGAAGGATTTGCAGGACGCGCCGGACGTCACCTTCAAGGGTTTGCAAGGCAAGGACGTGAGGCTGGCGGACTTGAAGGGCAAAGTTGTGGTGGTGAATTTTTGGGCCACCTGGTGCGAGCCTTGCCAGATCGAAATCCCCTGGATGATCGGCTTCCAGGAGAAATATGCGGAGAAGGGATTCATGCTGCTCGGCGTGGCGATGGACGACGAAGGCAAGAGCGTGGTGGGCCCATACGTCGAAAAAACGCAGTTCGATGTGGATGGCAAGAAGATGGCCATGAATTACCCAATCTTGATCGGGAATGACGACCTCTCCTCGAAATTTGGCGGACTGATCGGGCTGCCGACGACGGTGGTGGTGGGCCGCGACGGAAAAATTCACAAGCGATTCCTGGGGCTTGTGAGCCACGACGAACTGGAGAAGGAAATCAAAGAGCTACTCTGACCGGACGAGTGGAGCGCGGGGACGGAGCTGGTTCCCTTGCTCCGGCTCGCGCAACTGCGGTAACCTGCCAATGCCATGATGGACGAACAGGAATTTCAGAAGAAATGCAGCGCGGCGTTTGAAAGCTTGCGCAAACGCCTGGCCGAGCTTGGCGACGAGCACGAATTCGAGGTCGAGGGCGGAAGCGGCAAACTCGAAATTGAATTTGAAGATGAGGACGAGACGCGGTTCGTCATCAGCCCCAACACACCGGTGCGGCAAATCTGGATTTCAGCACTGGCGACCAGCTTCAAGCTGGCCTGGTCGGAAACGGCACAGGAATTTGTGCTGGAAAAGACGGGCGAAACGATGAATCAGGTGATGAGCCGGATCCTCAGCGAAAAACTTGGGCTAACGGTGCAGGTTTAGTCAGGCATGCAATCCTATCGCACGCCAATCCTCTTTGCGTTGTTGTTGCTCGCCGGCACGGCGCCATTCGGCACTTCGGGAGGCGCG
>JBGPZR010000216.1:0-4650 GCA_041493845.1 Terriglobia bacterium
AAATGGCCATCGCCGACGGCATCACCCACGTCATCGCCACGCCCCACGCCCACCCGGCCCATCCTTTCCTTCCCGAATTGGTAAAAAAGCGCCGGGATGAAATTCAGGCTGCGTTCGAGGGCCGCCTGAACATCGCCACCGGCTGTGACTTCCATCTCAGCTTTGAAAACCTGCAGGACATCCGCCACGAGCCCAGCCGGTACACGCTGAACCAGAAAAACTATCTGCTCGTCGAGTTTGCCGACTTCTCGATCCCGCCGTCGCTCGACCAAGCTCTGCACGAACTCCACCTCGCCGGGCTCCGGCCGGTGATCACGCATCCCGAACGCAATCCATTGATCCGCGCGCAGCCGGAGCGCCTGTTCCGCTGGCTGCGACAGGGCTGCTACGCGCAGGTGACCGCTCAATCATTGCTTGGGAAATTCGGAAGGGCTGCCGAAGAGGCCGCCCACGAGTGGCTCAAAGCGGGCGCGGTGCATTTTCTCGCGAGCGACGCACACAACACCACCACGCGGCCGCTCCGCCTCAAAGAAGCATACGAGCTCGTGGCAAAGAAATACGGAAAAGAATTAGCGCAAGCGCTGCTGGTGGAAAATCCGCTGGCGGCGTTTGAAGGGCGCCCCTTGCCGCACGTCCCTGAGCTCAGCGCGGAACTGGGCGCGAGCGATTCCGACGCGCACGTCCCGCGCCGCAAAAAACGTTTCTGGTTTTTCTAGAACTCATCTGCCTCTGTTGTTATCCTTCCTACTCACCGCACACAATCTCCGCAATTGAACGTGAATCCACAGGGGCGCAGCAAGCAGCCTCCTTTTTTCTTCGGTTCAACCCGTCTCTCGCCAGAGATTTGCCTCCGAAGTTCTCCGCGCCCTCTGCGCCTCTGCGGTGAATGCCTTCTCGGTTTGATATGCCGTGACGACGATGTCAACAGAGCCAGACGGCTTTTAGTGATTCCACCAGAATTCGGAGGATGACGAAAGGTGGGAAGCGACAGCGCAAGAATTTCAGTGCCCGTTCAGCCGAAGATCTCCAAAATCTCTTCGTAGCGTTTGAACGGCGGAATCAGATACGCGCCGGCAATTCCCTGGTTCCGCGCCGAGCGCGCCCATTCCAGCATTTTGCGCGCCAGCGCGAACCCGCAGTCGCGCGCCGCGTCTCCCGCCTGCTGCATCGCTTGCAGCGTGGCATTCGGAATCACGATTCCGGGAACTTCGTTGTTCAGGCGCAGCGCCTGCTTGTAGCTCGTCAGCGGCCACAACCCCACCAGCACCGGGACCGGCGACTGTCCGCCCAGCCGTTTCAGGAACGATTGCCAGTGCTCCGGATCGAAAATCGGCTGCGTCATTGCGAAGTGCGCGCCCGCTTCGATCTTTTTTTCAAAGCGCCGGAGCTCTTCGTCCAGATCTTCCGCCACGGGATTCACGGCCACGCCAATCGTAAAATTTGTGGCGCCGCCCAGATTCTTTCCCGCCCAGTCGGTCCCCTGATTCAGCCGCGCCAGCATTTTCACCAGGCCGATCGAATCCACTTCATACACGCCGCTGGCCTCGGGATAATCTCCGAGCGACGGCGGATCGCCCGTGATCGCCAGCACGTTGCGCACGCCGCCCACGGCCCAGGCTCCGAGCAGCATGGCCTGCAGCCCGATCATGTTCGAGTCGCGCGTCGTCAAATGCGGAATGGTCTCGAATCCGTGCGCCTCCAGCGCTCCTGCCAGCACCAGCGCGTCCATGCCCACGCGCGCCAGCGTGCCGCTATTAATGTCAATCGCATCCACTTCGCCCGAGGCCATCACGCGGCTCACCTGCTCGACAATGCGGTCAATCGTGACGCCCTTGGGCGGATCGATCTCCACCGAGACGACAAATTTTCGTTCTTGAAACTTGCGCCACAGTTTGCTTTCCGGACCGCGCGCAGCCACGCGCCGCATGCGCTCCGCCGGCTCCATCACTTCCACCGAAGCAGCCGCGCCGCGCGAATCGCCGGATTTCGCCGGGCGCAGTTTCTTCACTGCCTCGGCGATCGCATGAATGTGTTCCGGCGTAGTTCCGCAGCAGCCGCCGATCAGCCGCACGCCCAGCTCCGCAGCCTCCTGCGCAAACAGCGCAAAATATTCCGGCGACGACCGTGGATACACGATCCGGTCGCCCACGCGCTTGGGAAAGCCGGCGTTCGGCATGGCCGAAAGCGGCAGCGAAGAGCAGCCGGCCAACTCGCGCAACAGCGGCAAAAGCGGCTGCGGTCCGACGGTGCAGTTCGCGCCCACAGCCTGGATGCTCTTTTCCTTCAATTGTTCCCAGGTGTCCTGCGGGCGAGTTCCGCCGAGGGTGGTGCCTTCTTCGGAATAGGTCGAGGAGGCGACAATTGGGAGCCGTGAGAAAGAACGAATCCCGTCGATCGCTGCGATGAGCTCCTCGATGTCGCTGAAGGTCTCGAGAATAAAAAAGTCCACGCCGCGCTCTTCCAGCGCACCGGCCTGCTCCTTGAAAATCGCGCGCATTTCAACGTCCGGCAGATCCCGCACATGCTGCGCGATTCCCAGCGGGCCAATCGAGCCGGCGATCAGCACCTCGTGCTTGGCCGCTTCGCGCGCCTCGCGCGCAATTTTCACCCCGCGATGATTCAGCTCCGCTACGCGCTCGCCCATCCCATGCTCGCTGAGCTTGTGCCGGTTCGCGCCAAACGTGTTCGTCTCAATCACCTGCGCGCCGGCTTCGATATACGCCTGGTGGACCCGAAACACGGCTTCCGGGTGCGACGAGTTCAGCTCCTCGAGACACCGCTGCGCGCCCGCGGACTCGTAGAGCATCGAGCCCATGGCGCCATCGGCGACCAGGATGGCCCGCTTCAGCCGTTCGCTGAAATCTTCAATCCGCATGGTCCGTCCGCGTCAATTCGCGCCTCGTTTCCTAATCCTTCTTCCATGCTGTTCTGTAGCTCACGTCTCGACCGTGCTGCACCAAGTGTTTTGTAGCTCAGGTCCCGTCCCGACCGTTTTTGTCGGGACTGACCTGAGGCTTTTCGATCCAGAAGTTCTCCGCGCCCTCTGCGCCTCTGCGGTGAACGCCTTCTCGCCCGGCATTGCCCTGACGACGATCTCAACAAAGCCAAGTCATTCCTAATCCCGAAGCCGGGAGATCAGAAATGCGTCTCGTCCACCCATCCTCTGATGGACATCAGCCTCTCAAATGAAACTCACACTGTAATGGGGGTAACCGCCGGAGGCAAGTAAATGCAGTCGAACGGCGAGAATCGGAAGCCCAAACTCGAGAATCGAGGTGCGAAAAATCTTCAATCGCGAGCCGGGGGCAAACAAACTGAGGCGCCGCCTAAGATCCTCGGGTCTCAGGCGGCGCCCAATGGGAAGCCTACACCTTCGCTGAGGGGTTCAACGGCGGAAGGCGGCGTCGCCCTTGTTCGCGACCATGGGCTCATCGTTCTGGACCATCACCGATGACACGAGAATTTCGGTGTTGTCTTTGCTCACGCGCGCACCGACGCGAACGTGCTGCCCGGCGTTTTCCTTCAAGAAGTCCGGGTTGATCACCTTGTAGCTCTTATTGTCCTTGTCGCCAACGAGTGTCAGGCCCTCGCTGCCGACCATTCCGGTAATGCTGACCGGCTTCTTGGACATTTCCTTGGCGCCGGTGGCTTCGGTCTTGGGCTGGTCGCCAGTTTGTTTGGCGTCCTGCGCAGGCGCGGCCATGCACACAAGCAGCACGGCTGCCACGGCAAATAACATCCGCTTCTTCATCTGGTTCTCCTTGGGCCGATTGAAATTGGGGATCTCCCGGACTCTCCGTAAGAGTTCACAGGTCCCATTTAATCTGGGCATTCTGCGGAGTTAGTTCGCCCAGCGCAAACTCAAAGTTTGAATGGAATCTATCATGAGAGCTTATGGCGGCGTTATTCACAGTTTCATTCTTACTTCAGTTAGTCGCCGCATTTCAAACCAGTCCCGGTCATTAACGATTCCTCGTTGCCCGGTCTAAGCCTGAATTTCCTTTATTGCAAGGAGTCGATGCGTCGAATGCGAGCGTAGTGCATCAGCCGGGCCAGCGCTCAAAAACGCTCGGGGCTCAATCCAGCGAGACTGATGCTCGGTGAGCCATCCAGGAGGCACTCGGCAATCAGTTTTCCGGTCACCGGGCCTAAGGTGATTCCCATCATTGCGTGGCCAGTGGCAATGAACAGACCCGGGTATCGCGACAGCGGACCCACGGCCGGCAATCCGTCGGGCAGGCAGGGTCTCAAGCCGCACCATTCCGACCGAAAGACCGCCTGTTCCGTGCCGTTCAGATAACGCTTCGACGCAGTCATGAGTTGTTCCAGGCGCGGGCGCCTGATTTCGTGATTCACGCCTGAGAACTCGAGCGTACCCGCAAACCGCACGAAGCCGTCCATCGGCGTGCAAAACACCATATTCTCGCCGAGCACACAAGCATGACGAAGGAGCGGTGGCTTTCCTTCGGCAGATTCACAGTCGCGGTGATAGCCCTTGGCAGCCTGCAATGGAAATCGCAGGCCGAGCCTGCGAAGGAGCGGAGAACTGTAAGCCCCGGCGGCCACAACTACGGCATCGGCTTCGATCGCCTCGCCGCTCTGCATCCGGACCCCGCGCACTTTACCATCAACCATCCGTATCTCTGCAAC
>JBGPZR010000195.1:0-4943 GCA_041493845.1 Terriglobia bacterium
CGCGACGGCGCAATAGTACTGACGGCCAGTAATATATGAGTCCGCAACACTCCCATGAACGCGTCGTGGTGATTCACGCGGCCGGAACGATGGCCGAAGCCATGGTGATTCGCGGTCTGCTCGAGAGCGAGGGGATTCGATCGCCGGGATCGGTTTCCACAGATCCGTTCCCGCTGCGCGAGCCGCCGGAGGGCACGCACGGCGTGGAGATTTCCGTCCTGGAATCGCAGGCGGAAAATGCTCGCCGCGTCATCGCCGAACATTTGAAGCGGAACAATTCCGGTTCCGGCGGGGAATCCGAGGAATAATCGGGTGCTGCGCCTCGTCGGGTCGTGCAGGACTTTGTCTTCCTACCGCGGGTGCAATTCCGCGAACGTGTGAACCTCGAGATTCTGCCCATCGGTCATCGCCGTAACCGCGCCGTCACGGTCTGTGCGCAACAGGCGCACGCGGGCCTGTTCGTAACGCTCCAGGATTGCCGCTGCCGGATGTCCAAAAGGATTCGCTTCGCCGACGGAGATCACGGCGATTCGCGGGGCGATGGCCGCGAGAAACGCTTCGGTCGAGGATGTCTTGCTCCCGTGGTGCGGGATTTTGAGGAACTCAGCCGCGAGCGGCGCATGCTCCTCGACCAGCGCTGATTCGACGCGTTTTTCGATGTCGCCGGACAGCAGAAAATGCACGCGTCCGTCACGCAATCGAACGACAATGGAATCATCGTTCGAGGCTGCCGGCGCTGGTGTTGAGTCTGCCGGCCAGAGGATTTCGCCTTCCACACCGCCCCAGTCAAAATGGTCGCCGCGTTTTTCACGAACGATGGCGACGCCGCGCGAGCGGGCCTCTTCGAGCAGGCTTGCAAGCGCGGGCGTCTGTTCATCGCGCCCGATCCACAATTCGCGGACGGCGAAATTCTGGAGCACGCTGCGCAGGCCGTCGAGGTGATCGTGGTGCGCGTGGGTCAGCGCGACCACGTCAATCTTTTTTAGGCCGCGTGACCACAGGTACGGCGAGACAATTTCCTCGCCGATGTCCATTCCCGCGCGATGACCCTCGATCCAATTAGAGCCGGGCTGTCCACCGCCATCAATCAGCAGCGTGCGGCCGTTGGGAAATCCGACGAAGATCGAATCGCCCTGGCCCACGTCGAGGACGCTCACTTCGAGCTTTCCCTTTTCGAGCGCGGGCGCGAAAGGATGCGCAGCAACGAGAATCGTGAGTGCGGCAAGCGCGAGCGCCGATATCCATTCAGCAGGATGAATCGGAGGAGGCAAAGCGCGCCTGGCGATTCGATTCCGGCGCCGCGCCGCAGCCTTTCGCGCGGTGGCGGCAAGAAGCGCGAACGCCGCAAAAAACAGAACCATCAGCCAGATGGGAGGACCGGGGATGCGATAGGACATCCGAGGCCAGTGGCTGAACCAGTTGACGATCGTGAGCAACAGGCCCGCGCAGAACCCTAGTGCGTTTGCCAGGACCAATGCGAGCTTCGTCCAGACGAAGGTCAAGACCAGCGCGAGAAATCCGAGCGGCACGATCAGGCCCGTCAGCAGGACCGCGGGAATATTGCTCAACGGGCCGGCCAGAGTGACGCGGTGAAAATCCTGCGCCATCAGGGGCATCATCCCCCATTGAATGACGGCGGAGAGCAGAGCGACTTCCCAGAGCCGCAGCCCGGCGCGAATCGGCAACGCCAGCAGAAAATCTGCGCGCTTTGCGGCCCAGGGCGGCATCCGCAAAGCGAGCCACTGCTCCGCGAGTCGCATTTCAATCCTGAACTGAATGATTTTCGGCGAGTGCACGACGTCGCGCGTTACGTCGCCCAGGTGCGCGAGCCCCGCGCGGTAGGGCTCGCTCGAGCGATCGAGCCAGGGCAGTGCGAGCCCGGCGATTACTCCAGCGGCGAGAAACGAAAGCTGGAAACTGGAATCGGCGAGCGACGAGGGCCGCCAGACGAGAATCCCCAGGGCCGCTATGGCGATCGTGTTCAGCAGCTCGACGCGGCGGAACAGCGGCCGCGCGCACAGATACAGCGCCACCATCAGCCCCGCGCGCAGGATGGGCGGGCGATCCTGCACCATCCCGACGTAAGCCATCAGCGTCAGAATGGTGAGCAAGCTCACGAGGCCGACAGAAAATCTTAGCCGCCGGCCGAGCCAGAAAATGAATACAGCCAGCGCGCCGACGTGGAGGCCCGCCACGACAAGGACATGGTAGGCGCCAGTTTTTTGAAACGCCGTCACCACATCTGAATCAACGAAAGTGCGATCGCCCAGCAGCATGGCGCGCAAGACCGCGAGGCGTTCGGGCTGGCTGGCGAACATGTGGTCCAGTCGCGCAAGCAAATCGCCGCGCGCCCTGGCGAGACGCTGCAGAATCGTTGGCGTGGGGCGATCCACGAGGCGCAACAATTCAGCGCTGCGGAGCGAACCGATGAGATCGATCTTCTGCCGCGCGAGATAGCCGCGCAAATCGAATGCGCCGGGATCGAGAAAATTCCGCGGGGGCCGCGCGCGGACGAGCGCTTCTACGCGATCTCCGGCGCGTAACCTTTGCGATGGATCATCATTATCGTCACTGCGGGCATCGCCGGAATGGCCGTAGAGATTTGCTCGCAGGCCGCCGCTCGTGGGCGTGGGCACGCCTGCAATGTCCACTTCTTCGAGCGCAATCTCGTAGCGGCGTCCCCAGGGCAGCAGCAACGGGTTTTCACGAAGGCGGCCGCGCCAGCGCAGCGGCTCGCTCGCGTCAATTCGCCCAGCGGCAATCAGCCGCGTGACGTGGTTTGCAGGGACCGCGGCGCGCTCGACACTCGTGGCAAGTCCACCGGTGGCGAGCCACGCAAGCAGCGCCATAACCCAGGCGGCTGCCAGACGATTTCGCCACGCGACTAGCCCGCCAGCGATGATTGCCAGTGCCGCCGCCGCGGCCCACAGCTTCGGTGACGCCGGCCATCGAGTTGCAAATGCGATGCCCGATGCAAAAGCGGCCACGATCCATAGCGCTGGGAGTTTCACTCGCGCCGGCGAAGCCGGACCACTGCCTCCATGTGAAATGTTTGCGGAAATAAATCGAAGAGATGCACTTCGGAAATGTCGTAGCCTTTTTCGAGCAGCACGGCCAGATCGCGCGCGACCGTCGGCGGCTCGCAAGACACGTAGGTGATTCGCGAAGGCGAGAGGCGCGCAAGTTTTGCGAGAGCGGTCGGCTCCATGCCTGCGCGCGGCGGGTCGAGGACAACCAGGTCCGGCTTCTCCTTGCAGCGATCGAGAAATCGTTCAACTTCAGAAGTGCGCACTTCGACGGCGCCCATTCCAGCCACGTTTGCTTCCAGGTCGCGCGCGGCAGCGGGATTCGCTTCCACGGCGACCACATGCTCGAACCGCTTCGCGAGCGGCGCGGAAAACAAGCCCACACCGGCGAAGAGGTCGAGCGCCAGTTTTCCCGGCTCTTCGCGGTCCACAACCTCGCGCGCGAGCTCCTCCACAAGAAACTTGTTCACCTGAAAAAAAGAGAAGTGGCCGACGCGATAGCCGATCCCGCCGGCGTTGTAGGTGATGAAACCGGGGCCGGACAATTCCATGCGCTCGTGACTCGGATCGTGGAGGAGCACGCTTTCGATCTCGGGAACGAGTGCGCGAAACTTTTCCGCGACCTCAGTAATACGGGAAGGGAAGCCGGCGAAAGTTGCCGTCAGCAGCAGCTTGGAATCGGCGGCATTGCCAAACACTTCGATCTCGCGCAACTGTCTCGGCAGCGCGCCTGCTGCCAGCGCCTCGCGCAGTGAGAGAAAAGCCTTCAGCAAAAGCGGCGACAGAATGGAACAATCCTCGACGGCGCAAAGTGCGGCCGAATTCGCGCGGAAGTATCCGATGCCGAGTTTTGTTTTTTCGGGATCGGCGGCGTCTCCTTCGAGCGGGCGGACTTTCCACTGCGCACGATTGCGATAGCCCCAGGGAGGCGAGCCGTGAGCTGTAATCGTGCCGGGCCAATCGATCCGCCCGAGGCGCCGGAGCGTTTCGCGCAGAATTTCAGATTTGTAGGTGAGTTGCGCTTCGTAGGGAATGTGCTGGTAATCGCACCCGCCGCAAGACGTGTAGTGAGTGCAGCGCGGCGCGATGCGTGCGGGCGAAGGTTCGAGCAGCAGTTCCACGCGCGCGCGAACGAATTTCTTTTTCTCTTCAACGGGCGCGGCGCGCACGCGCTCGCCGGGAAGCACGAAGGGCACGAAGACGGTCGCGCCGTTGTGATGCGCCAGCCCCTCGCCGCCGTAAATCAACTTCTCGATCTTGAGTTCGATTGCCGCCATGGAGCGTTTTGTGAGCCTCGCGTTCGGTTTGCCTCCGGCGAAGCCCGGTGCCAATGTTACGTTAGATAAAACAGACTCAGCCGCGGCACGTCGAATTGCTCGAACAAGCGTTTTTGAAGGTATTGCCGCTCGAGCTGCGCGAGTTGCTCGACAGACATCTTACGCCGGTAGGGTGCGAGCGAGCGATCCATTTCTCGCCGGATCGAGAGCATGGCCTCTTCATCCGCATCCGCGGAAAGCGCGGCGGCCAGCTTTTCTTCGAGCACCGTCAGCCGGCGTTCGAGGTCTTCGAGATCGAGCGCGCCCGGCGTATCGAGCAGCGGCAATGCTTCGAGGAGCCGCTTGCCCGTATCTTCGAGGCGCGATGCCAGCGCAGGGCGCGCGGCGCGCTGCTTTTCCGCAGCCGTGCGCAGCCTGGCTGCGTTGCGCTCGAGATATTTCCGCAGCTCTTCACGCGAGAATGGCTCCGCTGCCGGCCGCGTGTGCTGCACTTCCGGGCCGCTGCCCGCCGCGGCTTCCTGCGCCTCTGCTGCAGCGTCCAGGACGGCATCCACGCAATACGCCAGGCTTTTTAGTTGGCGTCCACCCGCTGCGCGCCGGGAGCGCTGCCAGCTTTCGAAGGCGCGATCGATGCCTTTCA
>JBGPZR010000238.1:0-4322 GCA_041493845.1 Terriglobia bacterium
ACGATCACATCCACCCCCGCCTTCTTCAACGTGGGAACCACCGCGGGCACGAGCGCCACACGCCTCTCCCCGGGATATGATTCGCGCGGAACGCCGACAATCATGAATGCCCCTCCCTGCTCCTCAATCTTGTTTCCTCTTACCAAGCATCGGCCAGTAAGCGGCGCGCCTTCAAACCGCCGAGAATCCACACAAATCTTCCACGCGGGCTGTAGGAAAAAACCGGTCTCTCAGCAGTCCTGACAACGACCGTGAAAGGCGTTGAACAACGCGTGAACAACGCGCCCCGGCCCCAGTCGAAGAAGCAGCGCAAGCGCGGGAGAAGTGACTCTCTCCCCCGCAGAGCGCCTTACGGAACCGACGATTCTATCTTTAATTTTCCGAATGTCTATCGGAAGGTGGTCCCGAAGTAGCGGGTCGGTTTCCGGTTTGCGCGCTGTAGCAATCTTCAGAATCTCAGGGTGATTATTTGGGTTTTTCAGTCGGGATCAATTTCAACCGGGTGGCGATGTGGCCGTTCTCTTCAGCGGTGACTCTTGTGCCTTGGCTCTCAAAGGGCGCCAGAAACTCGGGGTCCTCCCATCCATTATCCTCGACTTCCCTCCACGAAAAGAGTTTGTATGTTCCCGGCGCAATGCCGCGCAGGACAAATTGCCCGGACTGATCCGTAGTCGTCGTCATGTAGAGACGAAATTGCTTGCGACGGTCCCCTTCTGGGACAAGGGTGACGACCGCCCCTGCGGAGGGCAAATTGTTCTCGTCTGTGACGCTTCCATCGATGCGAGCGCCCGCCGTGCTCAAGACAATCTCCAGCGGTCCCCGGCCGCTACCCGCACCAACCGCCAAGCCCTTTTCTAGGAAGTCTTCTCCGTTCGCGCGCGCAGCCTTTAGATAGGTGTCAGGCGCGGAGCCCGTCGATGGTCCTCCCGCATCAATATGATAGTTTCCTTCCGGTATATTTTCGATCGTTAGAGTTCCGTCCGGCCTCAAGACCGCATGTCCTCCGACATTGAAATACTGTTCGGTATCTCGCAGCCAAAAGTGAATCTGGGATAAATCCAAAGTTGCGCGCCCTTCGACCAAGACGCGCCCGGTCAACTCAAATCCCGGTCCAACGGTCAAACTGACTTCGTCGAAGTTAGTATTGACTAGGTCGATTGAAGTACGAGCCGAGCGCTGCTTGCCGGAACCATTCAAAACCGCATAGACGATGTAGGCGCCGGGGGGTACATCACTGAATTGAAACGCGCCCGCTTGGCAACTCGTCATTCCTTCGCGATCATTAGTGAAATTCGACGCGCTGGGATCATGATGTACGAGTATGAGAGTACAGTCTTTCGCAGGTTGTCCAAGAACTGCGTCAAAAACGCGGCCGCGAATGCGTAAGGTTCGGACGGGGATCAGGGCGAAGTTGACCGAGGAGAATTCTTGTCCGGGCGCGAGGTCGATGGCAACGGCACGAGCTTCATCGGTGGTCCCCGGAAAATACACCGGAGCATAACCGGTTTGAGCAGACGAGCCAGGATCGGCTGAGCCCAAATCCCGGCGAGCGGGCTGCCAGTATTCATGAACCTTGGCACGAACGAAATAGCGGCCTTTGGCAAGCCCAAAGATACGGAACTCGCCAAGGTCATCGGTCTGCGCTTGACCGTAAGTCTGAAGGTCTCGCTTGCCTTCCCATGTGTGATGACGCATGGCCTCGACAGTCGCGTGCGGAACCCGTTCACCGTCTTCATCCGTGATTCGCCCAGAGATAACCGCCCAAGGCACCATGCGGACCAGCAAGTCCTGAATATTACGTCCCGGATTGAGTGCCAGGACAGCGCCACGCCTTGCGGAAGAGCTTTCGCCATAAAGTTGCGATACGTATCCGGTGTGCTGCACCTGAAGACGGTAGTACCCAGGCTCGACTTTCTCGATTGCAAAATGCCCCGAGGCGTCAGTCTGAGTCGAGTAGGCCGAATTTGGATCGTTAGCCTTTTGCAAGGAAATCCCGGCCTTCTTGAGCGGTTCGCTGGTGCCCGACTTGACGACTAGACCAGTGATGCTGCATGGTTGCTTGCTCGGAACCTTCGCTGTCTGAGTGGAAGAGGCTTCTTGGGCAGAAAGCGCGCTAGACACAATGAGGAACGGCACGCAGAGCCTTGCGAAGTGTACGAGCATGCGTCCAGTCTCCTGCTGGTAACTATTCCCTACAGTGTCGGAGAGTTTATTCGCTCTCTAGGTCAAGCGCAAGTTAATGCCAGATCGCTGAGCCTCTTCCCCAATGTCCTGCCAGGCGTCCTGAGGTAGAGCCGAGCTCAAAGCATGGCTTTTTGCGAACCACCACAGTCAGCGCATACAAATTGAAACGCAGCCACTTATTTTGCCAGACTGCTATCGCGTTTCAGAACAGGGACCCAGAGTTCGGCTAACTCCTTCCATAAGAAGTCGGATAATCGAAAACTGACGCACTACCGCTCCCGATCGAAATGCTGCTACTCGCGCCAGGGGATTTGAAATCCGGTGCGCCACTCCCACCCCATGTCGTCGTCCGTGATGATGTACCGCCGCCCCAGCCGCGCCCTCATGGATTCGGTGCCCTCCATGCCCATCATCTTCGGCGGTTGGCTCAGTGAGTCGGCCAACACCCTGTAGGCTTGGAGCACAAGCTCCGACCTCGGACGCGCCGGATCGAAGACCAGTTCACCATCGATTCTGTATCTTCGGAGCACCGACATCCAGTGCTCCACATCCATCACGAACGGTGAGTCGCTGACCGCCAGAAAATTCAGCACGCGCAACCCGTAGGGAAACGCTGCCAGTCCGGTTGCGAGCACATCATCCGATGTCGTGGTGTTGTAGTAGAAGATGCCGCCTGGCTTCAAGTGCTGCCGGACGAGTTGCAGGAACTCGACCGAAAGCAGAGTGGTGCTGTGGTCGCGCCAGTAGTAACTGGTGTTCGCAACGATAGCATCGTACCGCGCTCCCGGGTGCGCCAGCAGCCAGCGCCGGCCGTCATCCGTGAAGATGTGAACCTTGGGGTTCTTCAGCAGCGATTGCACCATCGGATACTGCGCGATCAATTGCAGGTATCCCGGATTGATTTCGACCACGTCCATGGATTCAACCTGAGGATGATGCGCGACGATTTGCGCCCACGAGCCCGACGCCAGCCCGATCATGAGCACCTGCTTCGGCCCCGGATGGAGAGCGCTCAACGCGTAAATGCGCGCAACGAGGTTCGCGTCGTTCAAGGGATCGACGTTGAAGTAGCCGTCGTAAACGCCGCCTCCGAATACAGCAGCGTCCTTCGTCACAGCGATCACGCCGTTCCGGTTCTCAACCAGATGAGCAAAATCCTCGTGCGCTTCCGGGCGGTTTCCGAAGATGAGCCGCTGGAACAAGTGGGAATAAAGCGGCGACGCTGCGGGCACGGCAATCAGCGCGGCTACAATGGCGGCCGCCGCCCAGGCGGGTGGCACGCGAAATCTGCCTTGATTGAAAAACAGCACTGCGGCGCCGGTGATCACTGCGGCCAACCCCAGTTGCAGCGAGATTTGCCGCAGCCCGAAGTACTGCATGGCGACAAACCCAATCAACAGGCTGCCCAGTGCCGAACCAACGATGTTCGAAACGTACACCAGGCTCACGCCGCGCCCCGCGCGGTCATCCGCAGCGACCGCAAGCTGGCAAAGCAGTGGCAAGACGGAGCCAAGCAGCCCTGCCGTCAAGAAAAACGCGGGCGCGCTCCCGAGGAACGATGCCTTCCGCCACATCAGTTCCCCGACCAGCGGCGGCAGGTATGCCGAAATCCCTCCCGCCAGCAGCAAGAGCACTCCCACAGTTCGCACGACGATCGCCGGACTCTTCTTTTCGGTCAGTTTCTCGGCGAGATAGGATCCAGCGGCGATCCCGCCGAGATAAGTGGAAAGCAGCAGCGCAAACGCCGGGGCGCGGTCGGAAGCAGCCAAAGAGAACACCCGGAACCACGCAATCTCGAAGCCGAGCGCGATGAATCCAGCAATCCCGGCAATCAACATGGCCATCCCAAGCTTCAATTCCGGCCCAACTTTGGCCGCGGGTGCCGTGCTCGCGTTCGGCGCCGTTTCTATCCGCCTCTTCTCTTCATCACGTCCGTAGAGGAATGCCGTCGCGCCCACCAGCGTGTTTACCAGCGCTGCCATGGTCACCGAACCCGACTGCCCGAATTCTCGAAGCAGCAAGCTGGCGCACAAATAGCAGGCCACCGCGGAGCCAAACGTGTTCACAAAATACAGCGTGGCCACTGAATAACCCACTCGCCCGGAGTTGCGGACCAGGTGCTCGACCAGCAGCGGCAG
>JBGPZR010000173.1:0-5259 GCA_041493845.1 Terriglobia bacterium
GCCACCGCTCCGGCGCGGCGCGATAAAGCGGATGATTGGCATCTTCCGCGAGCGAGTTGCGATGGAGATCGAGCTGGCGGATCAGGCGCTCGAGCGCCGGCTCGGTGGCCGCAGAAACTGGTTCGCGCGCATCCCCCAGTCCGAAAAACAGGCCGTCTTTGGTCCACCGCGCGAATTCGAGCCCGCGAAAGCAGAGCGCCACCTCTTTCGTTCCGGCAGGGACACGCGCTTCGATGGCCTCGGAAGTGCCGGGAACCATGGTGCGAACGCGCGCAACAGCGTCGCGCGCACCGGCAAGCGCGAATTCGATTTCCCGGCGCGACACCAGCCAGCTTTCGAGGTTCCCCGCGTCGGCGGGATCCACTTTCTGCATGCGAGCGTCCGGCTCATTGAATTCATAGATTTCAGTTCGTGCAGCGGGCGAAAGGGCCAGAACGCGTTCCCGCAGAGCCCGGCTGGTGCCTTCAGGGACAAACAATCGCAACCCTTCGACCGCCCGGCGATCCGCGTGGCCGCGCGTCCAATCGAGCCAGAGAAGCCCAAACGCGAGGATGCCTTCGATCGCAGCGGCATCCTCGGACGGCGAAACGGCCAGCAGGGCCCATGCGCGCGATCCTTCGTGCATTTGCCCGCGGACGTACAGGCCGGAGAAGGAGTGTTCGAGATCCGGCGCGGCGGTGAGAGAGTCGACAGTTGCGTCGGGAAAACACTGACCAAGAAGGCGATGGAACCGCGCGCGGAACTGCTCGCGGGTGATGCGTCCGGGCGAGCGGCGCGAATCCGTGCGCAAGAATTCGAGCCGGCCCGGTTTTGCGCGCCCGAATCGCTGGACTTCCAGGATGATCTGATTTTCGGAATGCTCTTTCACGCGCAGGACGCGGCGCGTCAAGTTCCGTTCGTCGGACCACAGATGGACGAGCGAATTTTTTCCCTGGCGGCGAAGCTCGCAATGCAGCCCGGCAAGTTCCGCGAGCCATTCGCCATCCTCGCGAACTTCCACGCTGCCGGACGCTGCCATTTCGCCGAGGGCCCGATCGAGTTCAGCCCAATCGTCCGCAGGCGCGTTCATAGACACTCCGCCAAACGTTTAGATACAGACTGCAAACTTCCCGCCGCGATTCGCGGCTACTCCAGGACAACACCACTGACCCGTATGGAAGGATACTGCTGATCCCATGTAACCGGCATGTGTTCGAGCGTGACCTGGAAATCGCGGCGCTGGCCGCCATCGAGAGGGCGCGCCGGGCTGGTGATCAGAAGCTGCGTCTCGCGCAGAACCACCTGGTTCAGCGGGTCGTGGAATTCGAGCGTCACCTGGAGGCGGCGCAGGGTGCGCGTTCCGTCGTTCGAAATCGTTCCGGCAATGTAGGTGAATTCCTGGTTCAGGAAATTTGTGGCGCGCGCCATTTGCATGTTCGTGAAATGGATGCGTTGCGCGTAGGCCTGCTCGGCGGCGCCAAACGGCAGCGTCTCGGCTGAGGCGGGACCGTGCGTTCGCATGGTGCGCGACACAAGCAGGAGTCCACCGAAAAGCAGGATGACCACTCCCGCTCCAGCCGCGAGCGCCATGGGAAGGTGGCTCCTGTCTTCGCGGTCGGTGTTTTCTCCCGGGTCCATGGTTTTCCCGTCTGCCTCAGCGGCCGAATGAGAGGCGCAGAATCAGCGGCTCCGGCAGGCCTGCCGCTGCCATGCGCTTCTGCGTTGCTTCGATTTCGTAAGGGACACGCCAGAATTCCACGGATTTCTTTTCGAGGTCGGCAATCGCAAAGGCGGCTCGCGGGTCGCCGTCGCGGGGCTGGCCAATCGAGCCGGGATTCAGCAGATAGGTTGTGCCTTCCTCGATCGTGAGCGTGGCAAATGGAGTGCCGGCAGGAGGCTTGAAGTGCAGGACGCCAACCGTGTCGCGCAGCGTGAAGCCACCTTGCAAATGCGTGTGGCCGAAAAAGGTGACAGGAGAAGGCGCGTCGAGCAGGCTCGAGAGCGCTTGCGCCGGCGCGAAAACATATTCATCTTCGTCGCGAAATGCGCCGTGAACAATCGAGAAACCATTGATGGTCATCGGCCCGACCGGCAATTTTTCCAGCCACTCGCGATTCTCGGGCCGCAGTTGCTCGCGCGTCCAGAGCGCCGCATTGCGCGCGACGGGATTGAAATCCTCGGCGTTTGCCAGGCCACTGCCGGCCTTGTCGTGATTGCCGCGAATCGTGACCGCCCGGAGCGCCTGAATGCGGTCGATCACTTCGTTGGGATCGGGCCCGTAACCCACTACGTCGCCCAGGCAGACAACGCTCTCCCAGCGGTCCTTGGCCGCCTCCAGGGCAGCGTCCAGCGCCGTGGCGTTCGCGTGGATGTCACTCAGAATCAGATACCGCATTCAAGACGCCCTCATTATTCGGATGCGGATTATAGTCGAAGCGGCCTCGGGTTGCACGAACGTCGCGAATGCGAGAGCGCGAATGGGAGCGCTGTTCAGCTTCAGCGGATCAACATGCAATCGCCGTAACTGTAGAAGCGGTAGCCCGCCTCGACAGCGTGGCGATAGGCTTGCAAAACATGCTCGCGTCCCGCAAAAGCGGCGACCAGAGCGAGCAGGCTCGATTTCGGCAAGTGAAAATTCGTGAGCAACTGGCTGACGACACGAAAGGGCTTGCCGGGATACAGAAAGATTTCTGCCTGGGCTTTCCCGGGGGCAATCACGCCCCCACGTGAGAATTGTTTTTCGGCTGCGTCTTCCAATGCGCGCACAACGGTTGTCCCGACGGCGAGCACCGGCCGATTTTCACGCCGCGCGCGCTCGATAGCGGCTGCAGCCGCTTCAGAAACTTCGTAGGACTCCGCATGAATCTTATGGTCCTCCACACGTTCGGTGCGGACCGGCTCGAACGTTCCCAGGCCGACCTCGAGCGTGATCTCCGCGAGCTCGATGCCGCGGTCCCGCAGGCGTTGCAGAATCGCGGGCGTGAAGTGCAATCCTGCGGTGGGGGCGGCAACGGCGCTGCCCTGGCTCGCGTACACGGTTTGGTATCGCTCGCGGTCGCTCGGAACATCTGCGCGTTTGATGTAAGGCGGCAGGGGGATGTGGCCGAGGCGATTGAGCATTTCCTCGAAGCCATCCTTCGCGCTGAAGCGCAACACTCGCAGCCCGTAGTCGCCGCGGCTTTCGACGCGGGCCTCGAGTTCGCCTTCGCCGAAAATGATCCGCTCGCCGACTGGAATCTTGCGTCCCGGGCGCACCAGCGCCTCCCAGGTGTCGGCATCGAGTCGCCGTACCAGCAGCACTTCGATCTGCGTCTTCAAGAATTCCCTGCGCGCGGGATTGTTTGCGCCGACCGGCTGGGCACGCGCCCCGGCACGTCGGCCAAATAGGCGCGCGGGCAGGACGCGAACATTGTTGAGGACAATGAGCTCGTTGCCCCGCAGCAGGTCAACGAGCTCGCGGAAATAGCGGTCTTTCACGGCGCCGGTCGCGCGGTCGAGAAGCAGCATGCGCGAAGCATCGCGGTCCGGCAGCGGCGACTGCGCGATCCGTTCGGGCGGCAACACGTAATCCAAGTCGCTGAGATTCATGAATGATCCTGTGATCGTGCAGAAGGCGCTGCTGGGCCGCAAACGCTCTGGCCGCTGCCTGAATGCGATTGGCACAACCTGCGCAAGTGTGCTAAGAGAGCACCCACCGGGCGTCGCGCTGCCATTCTTGCTCCTTCCGGACCAGCCCCACCGTTCGAAGGTCCTGGAGCCATTGTAGCGAACCCACCGGCCAGTTCACTCACCGGGGAAGGAACTGTGGCGGAAGGTACTGTGGTGATCAGCTCGCGTGGGGTGGAGCGGCTGCGCTCCGGTCACCTGTGGGTGTATCGCAGCGATATTCGCACGGCGCCGGCGGAGGCAGGTCCGGTCGTCCGGCTGAGCGACGAGCGCGGCCGTTTTCACGGCCGCGCATTCTACAGCGACAAATCCCAGATTGCAGTCCGGCTGCTGACGCACGACGACCGGCCGGTGGACCGCGCGTTTTTTACTGAGCGCCTGCGACGCGCCACCGAGTACCGCCGCCTGATCGTCGAAAACACAGACGCGTACCGCCTGGTTTACGGCGAAGGGGATCAATTGCCGTCACTCATCGTGGACCGCTATGGCGATTATTTGGTGGTGCAGACGCTGAGCCAGGCGACCGAGCGTCTCAAGAATCTCTTTGTCGAAATCCTGGTTGAGCTTTTCTCACCCAAGGGCGTGCTCGAACGCAATGATCCCAAGGTCCGGCTGCTCGAAGGGCTCGAGCAGCGGGTGGGCGTGCTGCATGGCGAAATTCCACAGGAAATCCAGGCCAAAGAGAACGGCGTCACGTTTGTTTACGATCTTCAGAAGGGCCAGAAGACCGGATCCTTTCTCGACCAGCGCGAAAACCACTGGGCCGCGCGCCGCTATGCTTCGGGCGAGGTTCTCGATTGCTTCAGCTACCAGGGAGGATTCGCGCTCACGATCGCGGACAAGTGCCAGCACGTCGAGGGAATTGACATGGCTCCCGCGGCGGTCGAGGCGGCCCGGCGAAATCAGCAACTGAATTCGATTTCGAATGTCACCTTCCGCGAAGGGAATACCTTTGACCTACTGAAGGAGTACGACGAAGTGGGCCGGCGGTTCCAAATGGTGATTCTCGACCCGCCGGCGTTTGCCAAGAATCGCGACAGCATTCCCGCCGCGCATCGCGGCTACAAAGAAATCAATCTCCGCGCCATGAAGATCCTTCAGCCGGGCGGGTTTCTGCTCACCTGCTCCTGCTCGTACCACATCACCGAGGCTCTATTCCTGCAAATCCTGGCCGAAGCCGCGAATGACGCCCGAAAAACTATCGTGGTGGCCGAGCGGAGAACGCAAGCTCAGGACCATCCTATCCTGCTTACCATGCCCGAAACGCACTACCTTAAGTGCCTGATAGTCAGAGTGTTATAACGCTTCTGCTGCCCGTAAGTATAACAAAGTAAGGCAGTAGAATAATCCTTGACAATGACACGCGCATATTTTATCATTCGCCTGCGCTGATAAGCGATCACTTTGGGCAGGAGGATGACAATGAATTCCATCACTCATTGGGGACCTTTCCAGAACCTCTCCACGCTTCAGGAGCAGTTGAACCGGTTGTTTGAGTCCAAGTTCCCCGTACGGGGCGACGATTCCGCGCTGACCACCTGGGCCCCGGCCGTGGACATCTACGAAACCGAGAACGAGCTAGTTCTCCGGGCCGATCTTCCCGGCATCGACGAA
>JBGPZR010000180.1:0-5182 GCA_041493845.1 Terriglobia bacterium
ACTTTCAGTGAAATACGTATCTGACTTTTTGAGGGAAGAGGACATATGGCAACGGCAATCTTAATTGGTCAGCTATGCAGGAATTACATCAACGGGCAGTGGGTGGAATCGAAGTCGCCGAAAATTGTCGAGCGGCGCAATCCCGCGAACACCGATGAAGTGGTGGCGCGGATTCCGCTTTCGACGCGCGAGGAGATGAAGGAGGCCATCGTCGCGGCGAAGGCTGCCTTCCCTGCCTGGCGCGACACGCCTGCGCCAAACCGCGGCAAGATCCTGTTCAACGCCACGCGCATCATGCAGGAGCAGAAGGAAGAGCTGGCGCGGCTGCTGACGCGCGAAGAAGGCAAGGCGCTGAAGGACTCCCTCGGCGAAGTGCAGCGCGCCATCAACATCACCGAATTCATGGCCGGCGAAGCGCGGCGGCTGAACGGCGAAACGCTGACGAGCGAGCTCCCGAAGAATTTTGCGTACACCATCCGCCAGCCGCTCGGAGTTGTGGGCGCCATCACGCCGTGGAATTTTCCGGTTGCCATCCCCGCTTGGAAAATCGCGCCGGCGCTAGTGTGCGGCAATACCGTGGTTTTCAAGCCCGCGACGCTCACTCCGCTCACAGCCATGAAAATCGTCGAAATCTTCGAGCAGGCCGGCGTACCCGCGGGCGTCCTAAATTTGGTGATAGGTTCCGGCAAAGATGCCGGCGACGAACTCGTGACCAACATTCACGTCCATGGACTTTCCTTCACCGGATCAAATGAAGTGGGCTGCCAGCTTTATGCTTCGGGCGCGCAGCGGCTCAAGAAAATCCAGTGCGAAATGGGCGGCAAGAATCCGGTGGTCGTTCTCGCCGACGCGGATTTACAGCTGGCCATGGAATCCACACTCGCGGGCGCATTCGCATCCACCGGCCAGCGTTGCACGGCCACCAGCCGCGTAGTGATCGAGGAAAAAGTCGCGGACCAGTTCATCGGCATGCTGGTTGAGCGCGCGAAGAAATATGTGGTCGGCGACGGCCTCGAAGCCGGCGTCGATATGGGGCCGTCAGTGGACGAAAACCAGATGAACACGGTCCTGAAATACATCGAGATCGGGAAGAAAGAAGCCAAGCTGCTTTGCGGCGGCGAGCGGCTGAGCGGGCCGAAATACGACCAGGGATGGTTTGTTTCGCCCACCATTTTCGATCAGGTGCGCTGGGACAGCCAGCTCGCGCAGGAAGAAATATTCGGTCCGGTGCTGAGCGTGATCCGTGTGAAGAATTTCGACGAGGCGCTGCAAGTGGCAAATTCGGTCCGCTACGGCCTTTCGAGCTCGATCTACTCGACCGACTCGAACAAGATTTTCGAGTTTGTGGAGAAGATCGAAACGGGCATGACGCACGTCAATTCGCCCACCGTCGGCGGCGAGGCGCACGTACCTTTCGGCGGGGCCAAAGATTCGAGCGTGGGCCCGCGCGAAGTGGGCCACGCCGCAATCGATTTCTACACCGACACAAAAATCGTTTATATCGACTACACCGGCCGGAAGCGCACTTCGAGTATTTACTAGAGGTTAGAAATTAGATTTTAGAGATTTGAAGGCAAGAGTAAGAATCCTAGGGAGAAACCCTCACGGCTGGCCTATTCGATCGCGAAATTTACCTGGACATTGAAACGCTGCGGCTGTCGCACGAGGTGGAAGGCGGCTGGTCGAACATTCGCGCGTTCGGTGTCGCGGTTGCTGTGACCTGGGACAAGGACCACGGCTTTCGCCGGTGGTTCGAGCAAGACGTGGAAAATTTGGTCGCTGAGCTGGAAAACTTCACGCACGTGGTCACCTTCAACGGGAACCGCTTCGACCTCGAAGTCCTGCGCGCTTACGCCCCCATCCACAGACTTCAAGAGCGCTCGTTTGATGTCCACGAAAAGCTTTACCAGCAGCTCGGCCATCGCGTGAAGCTCGACCAGCTTGCGAAGGACACGCTGGGCACGGCGAAGAGCGGAGACGGATTGCAGGCTGTGGGATGGTGGCGCGCAGGGCAGAAAGATCGCGTGGCCGAATATTGCGAGCAGGATGTAGCCATCCTGCGCGATGTGGTCGAACACGGCCGGGCGAAAGGCTACGTGATGGTTTCGTCGCGCCAGGTGCGCGTCGATTGGGATTGACCCGCCGAGACAAATTCATGACCGCCACTTCTTTCTGCCGATGGACTGCGCGCGTCACCGGTTTGCCCTTCCTCGCGATTGCTCTGGCCTGCGCGAATGCCGTGGGCGCAGGCGGTGACGGCGACCGCATCCACTGGAAGCAACTCACCGATTCGCAATTAAAGCTGGACGGCAAGCCCCCGCTGACGTGGAACATCTATGCGCCGGAGAAGTCGCACAAGAAAAGCAATCTGGTGCTGGTGCTGCTGGGCCATCGCTACCTGGCGATTGATTTCAAGGCCAAGCGCGTCTATCAAGTGCTGCCTTCGGATCTTCAGGCGCAAGGAAAGGATTTCGAGAGCGGAGATTTATTTAGGGAAGACCGCCTGGTGCCGAGTGACGCATGGACTGTGCGGGACGTTGGACCTGCGGAGTTGGTCAAATTCACTCTGAAAGATTACGGCCGCGAGGTGGAACTTTTCTTGCGCCACACTCCTGACCTTCGCGCCTTCTACTGAGATTCCTACGCGTGTGGGGCGCTCAAGCCCGGTGCGCCGCTTGTTTTCTGCTTCCAGGACATGGGCGGCAAGCCGGTGTGAACCTGCTCCATGGTAATACAATCGTCCACCGGGCATACCAGCGCGCAGAGATTGCAGCCCACGCACTCATCGTCAATAATCTTCGGGACGTGCACTTCCATGCCGTTCGGATTGCGCTTGGCATTGCCATTCTTTGTCGGGGCGCGCTCGATGCACTGGTGCGCTCCGTCCTCGCAGGCGACGTAGCATAGCTGGCATCCGATGCAGAGTTCGGTGTGAATTTTCGCGATGATCTTGTAATTCAAATCCAGATCGCCCCAGTCCATTACGTTGGGCACGGCGCGCCCGCGGAAATCCTCGATGCTGCGGTAGCCGTGGTCGTCCATGTAGGCGTTGAGGCCGTCGGCCATATCTTCGACGATGCGGAAGCCGTAGTGCATGGCCGCCGTGCAGACTTGCACCACTGAAGCGCCGAGCGCGATGTGTTCGGCCGCGTCAAACCAATTGCCGATGCCGCCGATGCCAACAATCGGAATCTTCACTTTTTTCGCCACGCTCGACACCAGATGCAGCGCAATCGGCTTCACGGCCGGGCCACAGTATCCACCGTGCGAAGATTTCCCGGCGACGTTGGGCCGCGGCGCGAATGTTTCCAGGTCAACTCCCATCAGTGAATTAATCGTGTTGATCAAGCTGACGGCATCCGCGCCACCGCGTTCGGCAGCGAGAGCGATGTGCGTAATGTCCGTGACGTTGGGCGTGAGTTTCGAAATCACCGGAGTCTTCGCGGCTTCCTTGGCCCATGACGTGATCATCTCGGTGTATTCCGGCACCTGGCCCACTGCCGCGCCCATTCCGCGCTCGCTCATTCCGTGCGGGCAGCCGAAATTTAGCTCGAGCGCGTCGGAGCCGGCGTCCTCTGCACGACGAACGATGTCGTGCCAGGCCTCGCGCTTTGATTCCACCATCAGCGACGCGATCACCAGGTGTTTCGGATAGCGTTTCTTCACTTCGGCGATCTCACGAAGGTTTGTTTCGATCGGGCGGTCGCTGATGAGCTCGATGTTGTTCAGGCCCATCATCTTCACGCCATTAAAATCTATGGCCCCGTAGCGCGATGAAGTGTTCTGTATCGGCTCACCAATCGTTTTCCACACCGCGCCGCCCCATCCGGCATCAAACGCGCGCATCACCTGGCCGCCCGTGTTCGTCGGCGGCCCCGACGCCAGCCAGAACGGGTTGGGAGACTCGATGCCGCAGAATTTCACTTTCAGGTCCGCCATACATCACCTCTCAATTTCGGTCTTCGATGGCGCCACATCGTTCACCCCGCGCCAGAGCAACCACATGACAACCGCGATCATCCCGAGCCAGCCAACATAGCGCACGAAATGGGCAATCTGGATATCGTGGTCGAGCACACCGAGTTTGCCGAAAAGATAATTCCAGTCGTGAATCACGCCCTCCGCGTCGCCGATGGTCAGCAGCGGCAAATCCTGCGCGCGACCATCCGCCATGTACGTCGACATCGGCAGCAACTGCTCGAACATGAAGAACACGCAAAACACCACCCCTAGCGCCTGGCGATGAAACAGAAAATACGACGCGAGGAGAACCGGAACGAGCAATTGCAGAATCGTTCCCCCTGCGACGCTTACGAATTCCCCGAAAAAACGGAACAAGAGATGGCCGCCCTCGTGAATGGGCACAAACACTCCATCCATCAGCAGGAGAATTCCTTGCCCGCGCGCGGCTTGATATAGAAACAGGGAATAAAAGATGAGCCATGCCGCGAGCGCCACTTTCGGGACCGGGTCCCAGTTTTCTTCGAGCGCTTCGAGAAACGGCAGCCGCTCGGACCATGATTCCGGCAGGCGCACGGCCGGCTAGTTCTTTCCTCGCGGCGAGCCGAGCGAGGCGTCCATGCTGCGTGCGGCTGCCATGCCTTCGGCCACCGCATCCACAACTTCTTTGCCGCCGTTGGTGCAATCGCCGCCTGCAAAATATCTCGGGTTGCCGGTCTGGTGGCGCTCGTTTACAGCGACTGTTCCGTTCGCGCGAATTTCAATTCCGGGAACCGCGCGGAACAGGTCGGTGACGGGCTTCTGTCCGATAGCGCGGACCACCATGTCCACATCAAGCTTGAATTCAGTCCCGGGAACCGCCGCGACCTCGCTGCGGCCGCGAGCGCCGACTGATTTCGTTTGCGTGTGCACGCATTCGATCCCGGCAACTTTCCCGCTGTCGCCCAGTATTCGGACCGGCTGCGTGTGCCAATGGAAAATCACGCCATCGAGTTTCGCCAGGTCGTACTCATATTGAAACGCCGGCATTTCTTTTTCACCGCGGCGGTAGATCAAATAAACGAGTTCGGCGCCCAGGCGCTTCGCAGCGGTGACGACATCGATGGCCGTATTTCCTGCTCCGAAACAAGCGACGCGCCGCCCGACCTTGACTTCCGGGAAGGGTCGCACTTTCGTCGCCTCGATGAATTCGATCGCACCGAAGACGCCGCTCAAATTCTGG
>JBGPZR010000141.1:0-6023 GCA_041493845.1 Terriglobia bacterium
ACTAAATCTGTTTGTCGAATGGGCCACCCTTCAATTATGGAAGGGTGGGGTTCGCCTGTTAAACTCAAGCCAGCCGGAGGGGTGGGTGAGCGGTTGAAACCGGCGGTCTTGAAAACCGTTAGGCCTGAAAGGGTCTCGTGGGTTCGAATCCCACCCCCTCCGCCGTGCACCATGCGATGCACGGCTCCGCCAAGCGCCGTACGGCGCTTGGCTCGGCCAGCCGCTGAATCTGACCAGTTCGCCCAGTAATCGAATGCAGAATGGCTCCGCAGTCAGTCGCGCGGCTCACACCTTCGCTGTGGCTTGGTCGCCGTCGCGCGCGACTCATGGCGAAAGTTCGCACTCCTGTTATTTTTGAGAATGGCTCTCAGAAGTTGACCGCAAACCTCCACAACGCTGCGATAGAATCATCCTGGGTGTCTCCTAGATGAAGTTTTCCCGGTCTGCCGTCCTTATTCTGGGCGCTTGGGTGTTTTTTCTCGGCGGATACGCCGCGGCGGCGCTGCTGCTGCCGCACGGCACAGCGCGCAGCACGATCTGCGACCTTCTCGAGTGCCTGGTTCCGCTGTTTGCCAACACATGTTTGCTGTGGAATGCCGCGTCGCCCTACCGCCGCCGCAACGCGTTCTGGATGCTGCTTGCGCTCGGGTGCGCTCTGTGGCTTGCGGGCGAGCTCGTAGTCACCTACGAGGAGCTTCAACTGCATCGCCAGGTGCAGAGTCCCTTCCCCGGCGATATCCTTTTCTTCCTGCACGTCGTGCCATGGATGGCTGCCGTAGCGCTGGTCCCTCACGCGCGGAAGATGCGCGAGACACTTCGCTACGGATTCCTGGATCTGGTTCTGCTCGCCACTCTCTGGCTCTACGTGTACATCTTTGTGGCCATGCCCTGGAAAACGGTCTGGCCGGATCCGGAATTATTCCGCGTGCGCGATCTGCAAGTCTACATGCTGGAAAACCTCATTGTTCTGGCCGGATTTGGAATTCTTTCCGTTCGAGCGAAGGGGACCTGGCGGACCGTGTATTTGAATCTTTTTGGCGCCATGCTTGTTTACGACCTCGGCCTCGTGGCAGCCTACTGGGCCGACAATCGCGGGGCCGTGTATCCTGCGGATCTCTTTGACATGCCTTTGATCGCCTCGTTCTTGTGGCTCGGAACAACCGGAATCATCGCGCGCAAGCTGGCGCCTGAGCCGGATCCGCTGCCTTCGCCGATCCGGCGCGATGTGCAGTGGCCGGCGCAACTCGCCATGCTCGGAGTTCTCACGGCGCCGCTGCTAGCGATGTGGACTGTGTTCGTGAGCAAGGCGCCGCCGGAGGTGCAGAGGTTCCGGCTGCTGGCGACACTGATTGTGCTGGTGATCGGGACGGCGCTGGTATTTTTCCGGCAGCAACTCGTATATCAGGAGCGCACCGGACTGGTGCATGAGCTGTGGGAGTCGCTTGAAAATGTGAAGCGCCTGCAAACCCACTTCGTGCAGTCAGAAAAGCTGGCTTCGCTCGGACAGCTTGCGGCCGGCGCCGCGCATGAAATCAATAATCCCCTGACGGCGATCCTCGGCTATTCGGATCTGCTGATCGAAGAGAATCCGGCGCAGACGCGCCCGCACACGCTCGGCGAAAAAATCCGCGACCAGGCTCGGCGCACCAAAGATCTGGTCACGAACCTGCTCAGCTTCGCGCGGCAGGTCCCTGTCGAAAAGCAACTGTTGGATCTGAATACCGTTCTCACCGGCGCCGTGCAGCTTCGCAACCTGGATCTCCGCGAAAAAAATATTCGCATCGAGCTCGAAAGCCGCAGCGTGCTGCCGGCCGTCCGCGGCGACCCGAACCAACTGCTGCAGGTTTTCTATCACCTCATCAGCAATGCCGTGGACGCGATGGAAACCAACGGCGGTGGCGTCCTGCTGATCCGCTCGCTGCGCGAAAAAGGAACTGTGGTCGTCGAGGTTTCCGACACCGGTCCCGGCATGAAGGATCCCGACAAAGTGTTCGACCCGTTCTACACCACCAAGCCCGTGGGCAAGGGCACCGGCCTGGGCCTGAGCATCTGCTACGGCGTGATGCAGGAACATGGAGGGCGCATCACTGGATTCAACCGCGCCGAGGGCGGCTGCACCTTCCGTCTCGAGCTTCCCGCCGTTCTTGCGGTCTTCCCGCAGGCCTCTTCCGCGCCCACGGCGCCTATCAACACGCGCTAGTCTCCGCGCTTCCTCGGATTTCCGCGTCTATGCTAGAGTCGAAAACTCGATGACCGCCGCCGCGATTTCCACAGAACACTTGACGCGCCGTTTCGGCGATCTCCTGGCGGTTGATGACGTCGATCTGCGCGTCGCTTCCGGCCAATTCTTCGGTTTCCTGGGCCCCAATGGCGCCGGAAAATCCACGACCATAAAAATGCTCACCGGCTTGCTGGCTCCCTCAGCAGGGCGGATCGAAATTCTCGGTCTCGGACTCGCGGAAAATCCCGTGGAAGTGAAGCGCCAGATCGGCGTGGTTCCGGAAGGCATGGCGCTGTTCGGACGTCTGACCGGCGCGGAATATCTGAATTTCGCCGGCCGCATGTACGGGCTCGATCGCGAGACGGCCGCAAAGCGCGCTGCCGAACTGCTCGACTTCATGCAGCTCGCGGACCAGCCCCAGGCGCTCGTCACCGACTATTCGCACGGAATGCAGAAAAAGCTCGCGCTCGCCGCCGCGGTGATCCACAACCCGAAAATACTTTTCCTGGACGAGCCGTTCGAAGGCGTGGACGCCATCGCCTCCGGCACGCTGAAAGCGATGTTGCAGCGCATGATCGCTCACGGCGCCACGATTTTCCTCACCTCCCATGTGCTCGAAATCGTCGAGCGTCTCTGCAGCCACGTTGCCATCATTCATCGCGGCAAGCTCGTCGCGCAAGGCTCGCTCGAAGAGCTTCGCGCAGGCGTCGAAGCGCAAGCCGCCGGCGCGCTCGCGGCAAACGCCGCACCCGGCAGCGTCGCCATGCCATCCGCCGGGAGGCTGACGCTCGAACAGATTTTTCTTCGCATCGTAGGCGGCGCTCATGCAGCCGGGCAGGAGCTTTCATGGCTTGGCTGAGAATATCGACTGAAGCGCGTGGCCAGATCGCGGCCATCGCGAAAGTTCGCTGGCAGCTTTTCGTCAACTCCCTGCGCAGCATCCACGGCCGTATCGAGCTGGTCTCGCGTGCCTTCGTCGGCCTTGGCTTTGCTTTTGCGGGGTTCGGCGGCGCTTTCGGGCTTGGCACGGCCGCCGCGTTTTTTGTTTCGAGCGACCGAGCTGAATGGCTTGCCCTTCTGCTCTGGCCCGTGTTCATGTTCTGGCAGCTCTTTCCTGTCCTGGCCACCGCGTTCACCGACAATTTCGACTCCTCAAATCTTCTCCGCTTCCCTTTGAGCTACCCCTCCTTCTTCGTCATCCGGCTCGCATACGGCTCGCTCGATCCTGCCACGGCGCTCGGCAGCCTGTGGCTTACCGGGATGGCTCTGGGGATCGGCTACGCCCGGCCGCATCTTCTGCTGTGGGCCGCTCTGGTGCTCGTTGCGTTTGCCGCGCTCAATATCCTGATCGGGCGCATGATCTTCGCCTGGGTGGAGCGCTGGCTGGCGCGACGGCGGACGCGCGAAATCCTCGGCGTGGTTTTCTTTCTGATCATCATCAGCTTCCAATTTATCGGCCCGCTGGTGAACCGTTTTGGCGAAGGATCGCGCCCCGCGGCTGGCCATATCGTGTCGCAACTTCTTCCGCTCGAGCGTCTGCTGCCGCCCGGCCTGGCCGCTGCGGCAATCGCGGAGGCCACGCGCGCAGAATTCGCGGCCGCGTTCGGCGCCTTTCTGCTGCTGGCCGCCTATGGAGTGGTCATCGCCGGGCTGCTGCATCTGCGGCTGCGCGCGCAATACCGCGGCGAAAATCTCAATGAAGCCGCCGCGCGTTCCGCCTCGCCGAAAGAAAAATCAGCCATCCGCCTGGGATGGAATTTGCCGGGATTCTCCGCACCCGTGGCCGCTATTTTTGAGAAGGAGTTCCGCTACCTTTCGCGCAGCGGACCGATGCTCTTCACCATGATCATGCCCGTGGTCGTTCTCCTGATTTTTCGCCTCACGCCCTCCAGTTCCGGCAATGCGGACGCTTTTCTTGTGCGGGCTCCCGACCTGGCGTTTCCCGCCGGCGCGGCGTACGCGCTGCTGGTGCTCACAAACTTGGTGTACAACAATTTCGGCGCGGATGCTGCAGGCATCCAGTTCTTTTTTGCCGCGCCGGTGCGCTTCCGCGAAATTCTGCTGGCGAAAAACCTGGCCCACACAGCCGTCCTGGCTCTCGAAACCATTCTTGTCTGGTTGGCCGTGTGCTTCGTGTTCCGCCGGCCCTCGCTGGACGTAATGCTGGCCACGCTTGCCGGGCTTTTCTTTGCGCTGCTTGTGAATCTAACGGTTGGAAATTTGCTCTCACTTGCCTCGCCAAAAAAAATTGATTTCGGCACCTTTGGCCGCCAGCGCGCTTCAAACACTACGGTGTTCGCGAGTTTCGGCGTGCAGATCGCTGTGTTCGGACTGGCTGCGCTCACCCTTCTCGCTGCGCGCCGTCACGGAGCAGTCTGGCTCGCGACGCTCATCTTTCTTGCGCTCGCCGCGATCGCATCGGCCGGCTATGCGCTCGCGCTGAGCCGCGCCGATCAGATGGCCTTGGCCCGCCGCGAAACTCTGATCGCGGAGCTTTCGCGCGCGTAGCTTTCATTTCGATTTGCTGCGGCGCTAATCGCTGCGATAGATTCACCGCGTCACAAAGCACGATGGCGCGCGCCGCCAAGGAGCTGGAATGAAGTCCCGATTGCTGCCCATTTCCTATTTTCTCTCTTCCATACTCCTTGCTCTTCCCGTCGCGCCCGCATTTGCGCAAGCGCAAAAGCCCCCAGCCGTTCCCGGAAGCTTGACGGACGACTTAAGAGAATTTGTCGAGACGCCCGCGGTCTCTGGCTACGAGAAAGAGCTGATCGGAAAAATTCGCACGAAGCTCACCGCGTTTCATCCAGTTGTGGACAACCTGGGCGACTTCATCGTTACGCTGGGCTCCGGTTCACCTCACCGCCTCATCGTTACGCCGGTTGACGAGCCCGGCTTCGTCGTCAGCGGCATCACCGACGATGGTTATCTCCGCGTGCAGCGTCTGCCGCAAAGCGGCCTGCCTCCGATTTTCAACGAACTGTACTCCGCGCAACCCGTAAAGATTCGCACCATCGGCGGCAAATGGATTGACGGCGTCGTCGCCGGGCTCTCTGTCCATCTCCAGCCCGGTCGCACAAACCCGCCGAAATCGAGCGACGTTGACAACATGTATGTGGACATCGGCGCCAGCTCTGCCGCCGAAGTTCACCGCGTGGGCGTGGACATCCTCAGCCCCATCGTCATCAATCGTCGGCTTGAAACTCTCAGCTACAGCAAGCTGGCGGGAGCTTCGATCGGAGATCGCTTTGGCGCTGCCGTCCTCGTCGAACTGCTTCGGCACCTGGATCCGTTAAAGGTTTCAGGCACGCTGACAGTCGCGTTTGTCGTCCAACAACGAACGGGCGCGCGCGGTCTTCAGCGCATCCTGAGCACAATCCAAGCCGACGAAATGATCTATGTCGGGCGCTTGCTTCCGGGCGGCCCGGTCGCCGGTGTCGAGAATATCCACCGCGCGCCGCGCCGCGAACCAGGCAGCGGCGTTCTGCTCGGCATGGAGAAGACCGACGGCGTCCCCACGGGGCTCGGCGCCGATCTCAAGCAACTTGCCAGCGCGAACAAGATTCCGTTTGCGACGGACTACTCCGCCAGCATGATCCCCCCGAGCTACCTTCCTCCGCCGCCGATGCCCACAAAGTGGGCGCATATTGGGATCGCTACTGCTTGGCCGGATACGCCTGCGGCGATGCTGGATTCTTCGGACCTTGCGGGGCTTGTGAATCTGCTTGAAGTCTATGCACAAGGCAGCCGCGAAGAAATCACGAAGAGCGCCCTGATGTTCCGGGACGACATTATTCGGGTC
>JBGPZR010000120.1:0-6529 GCA_041493845.1 Terriglobia bacterium
CGACGCTCGCGGCGATCCGCGTAAGTCGGCGGCATCATGCGGGCCGACCGCGGCAGAAGCCGGTGCGCGTGATTGCCGACAAAGCCTACGACAGCGATCCGCTGCGGACTCGCTTGCAGCGTCGCGGGATCGAGTTGATCTGTCCGCACAAGAAGAATCGCGTTCGTCCGGCGACGCAAGATGGTCGCGCGCTGCGGCGCTACAAGAAGCGCTGGATCGTCGAACGCACCAACGGCTGGCTTGGAAAATTCCGCCGCTTGGTGTTGCGCTACGACCGCTCGCTCCAAATCTACCGGGCAGCGGTCACAGCCTGGTCTCACCTCTCGACGGAGGGGCAAGGCGTGAAGCAGGCCGACTAGGTCGCAACCTGAGTGATCACGCGGCGGCAATCCGTGGGCGGACTAGCGACAAGGCCGTTGGCGTTTACGCCGACAAATGCCAGCGGCGCGTAATGGTGCCTCACGCCGTGCGGCTGCTGGGCTAGCGCGTTGCCGGAAGCATCCGTCGGCCATAGGACTTCGCCGCCATTTGCCGTGCGCGCGGGGATCAGCCAGTAGTCGCCGGTGCGGTAAATGTTGAGAGTATTCGGACCGCCGGGAGCAGGCTCAAACTGGATTTGAATTCCGTCTTCGAGGTCGATCCATGGGGTGCCGGGACTTCCGCTGGCCTCGACAATCTTGATCGCGTTGTCGGCGGAGTTCCATTGCACACCAGTGGTTGCCGGATCCATCTGCTTGTGGTCCCAGCGGCGGAGCAACGGATGCTTCGAAGGATCGGCTGTAATTTTCGAGTCGGTGGCACCTGCCAAGGTGATTGTCATGGCCAAGACATTGATGGACTCAATTTGGAGGAGTGGGTCGGCCATGTTGAGGAGAGTGTAGTCGTCGTTGACGAGTTCGACCCAATCGCCGACATTCAATCCGAAGCGAGCATCGCGGCCGAGGTTCGCCAACTGGACATCAGTGGTGGGTGATCCGGCGCCGGAGCTGGTGTTAATACGTAGGACTTTGTAAATTGCAGAACCGTCCTCACGGGACCATTTGAAAGTGGGGACCTGACTGGAAGCTGCCGTGGGCAGCGTGCTTGAGCCAACCGAGCCGCCGGTATGAACCTCGACACGATAGAGCTGGTTCTCAGCCCCGCGATATTGGGCGGAGGGTGAGATGATGCACGCATTCGTATTGGTTTCGGCCCGCGGGCTGGTCTGAGCGATCAACCATCCGCGATTGGGCGACTGCCACAGCAATGGATAACGCGGCCAGTTGGTACTCAACCATTTCTTGGCGGCAGCCTGGCCATTCGGACTTGTAAAATCAATCGGTATCGGTTCGTGCTTGGGAGTCTGGTTCGTGATTTTGATCTGGCAAACGACCTTCGAGCGAGAGGCGGTGTCGGGGCCGCCGAGCGCAACTTCGAGAATGGAGTCGTCCTCGATCCAGGAGATGTGGCGCTCCCAGACGTCGAGATACGCCAAGTACGCAGAGGCTTTTTGTGTGCCACCAAAGCCGGCGCCAGGAAAATCCGGCTGAGTGGTGAAAGTGGTGGCGCGACGCAGCCGGAGATCGACGGGGCTTGATACGCCCAGTGCTGCGAGCACACCCGTTTCCACATTCAACGACTTTCCATCGGTGCTGAGGCTGGACGCCGCCACGATTAGCGACTTTCCGGTCGGGACAGCGGCATCATAGATGGCGATATACTGGCCCTGTTGAAAGCCGGCTCCGTCCACTACCGGCGTGGGTAGGAGCACCTGCTTTGAATTCTGCGGGTCAATGGCTATGGGAATCGATCCAGTATTGAGATCGCAGAGAATGCCGTCCACATAAAAATCGCCCCGGTGGATCAGAAAGTCGCCGAGCGGAGTGGGAATCCCGGAATTGTCCAGCATCTGGCCAAGGAGGAAACCATCGCCTGAAGCGCCGGAAGGGCCAATCAGATCTTTCGCCAATGTGCGGATGTGGTGCAGCAGGATGGCAGCCTGCTCATTCCAGTCGGCATCGAGCTGTACCCGCCCCTGCTGCATAAGGACGCGGCAGAAGTGCTTGAAGGGCTCGAAAGTATCGCGAGTAAAGTCACCTCTGAATTGACCTGGCATGCGTCCTCCTAGCTAGCGAAAATGATTCCCGCTTCCATACCTGCGGGCGTGTACTCGTCGAGCCGGACGCGCAAGTTGGCGGCGCGCTGCGGCTGGAACAAATCGTGAAAAACACCCATTTCGGATTCGTCGTCGGCGCCGCGTGTGATTTCGGTGGCGCAAGCCTGCGCTAGCTGGCAGTACGTCGGCTTGCCGTAGCGCATGGTGTTGAACTGAGGCGCGACGCGCAGGCGCTCACTGGCGATCAGCACGTCCCTCTCCGCCGGAGTCATGCCGCCCTTCTCTTTCACGTATTCGTCCTGGACGGCGCTCTCGACGAGATCGGGCTGGCATTCGTAGCGGCGAGGGGTGCGAGAACCAGGGCGAACGTAGCTGAAGCGGATGCAGCCGATCTGGCGGCGGCCGACGGTGATCAGGCCGTCGAAAATGGAATTTTCGCCTAACTGGAAGGCGTGGACGAGAACTTTTCCGAAGATAGTGCACCTTTTGATGGTGAGCGTGGCATACGCGACCATTTCGTCGGGCGCGAAGATCGCGTCGCGGTCGCAACTCATTGCGTCAACGATGGAATCGCGGACGCGCATGGGGAGAGGGTCGGTTGCGACCGGGTCGCGACTGACCACGATAGGACCCAGGATGCTGTGTTCGATGGTGAGGCAGCCGAGATTGTCGTTGATCTCGATGCTGGGATCAGCCGGACGGCAGGGCGCGCATTCGCAATCAAGTTCCCAGCCGGGCACGAGGGTGCAATGGCGGATGGTGACTCCCTTCAGATTCTTCGAAAACTGCACACCGCGGCCAGTGACCATGAATCCGTCGAGGATGAACCAACTGCCATCGTCACCATCGACGCTCAAATTGTCGGGCAGTGATGTTTGCCAATCGAGAAGGCGGATGATGGGACGCTTTCGGTTTGCGGCGCGCAGCTCGAGCGTCTGGCCTTTCTGGAGTGAAATGTTGATTTGCTCGACGTAGACGGCGCTGTCGGTGACCTCGATGACGGCGTTTGCTGGTTGATCAGTCTTCCATTGATTGAGCGCGTCCGCGAGATGCGGGAATGTGCCGTGCAGGCCGACCTTGTAAATGTTGGCTGTAGCCGGCTGCGCGAGGGGGCGCGCATATTCCCCGCCACCGATGTCCGCACTGACGCCGTAGTAGTAAGAAACCCAAACGCCTTCCTTGGGCACCTGACGGACCGGAAAAGCAAACCGGCCTAACTCGGGATCCACGGCGACTTTGCCCAGCGTCGGCCGATATTGCCAGCCCGTTAGGTCCGCGGGAATGATGGAATCGATCGGGATTGGCTGAGGCGCGTCCTTCACCGGCCAATTGGGCGCCCAGATGACGAGGCTCTTATCCACGCCGTAATAGCCGGGAGAAGCAACACCCAGACCGTTGCCGTAGCGGTCTTGTTTCTCGAAGGCACGCCGGCGGATGCGCGTGGGCAAGTTCAGCTCCGCGGGAATTTTTGTCGGGACCGTCTCGCGCTGGGCATGGTTGAAGAGCGGCGCATCGTTGCCGAGCACGCTGAAGGTGTAGCACTGCGGCCCGACACCCTCGACACAGTAGGCGGAGGTTTCGCGAACGGCAGTTCCATCCTCGAAGGAGACGGAATACGTCTTGAGGCGCCAGACGAACAGACCGACGGTTGGAATGTTGTAACGGCCGGGATCGTGCGCAGAAACAATGCGACGGACATCAATCGTATGAGCCATCCGGTCGAATGGCCCATCAAGAAATTGCAGCGCCTCGCCATCGCGCAAATCGGCGGTGCGGCCGCGGCGGAGACGCAGATGATTGGTTGATTGGGTGACTCCCAACAGTTCGTAGAATTCAACCGCGCGCGACGGCCAACCGGCCACCGCTTCGGCGAGTTGATCAAGAACCGCGAGCGTACCTTTGCGGCGACGGAAGCGAATTGTGTTCGCCACTTCGCGGCGAGGAATCAGAATCTTGTTGAGCAGCCGCCCTTCCGATGTTGCCGCGCTCGAAGGCTCGCCGGCTTCGTGAACGAGACGATAGCCAATCAGGTCGGCGATGTAAGGCACGACCCAGTCCTGGCAAGTCTCGATGAACCAGTTCTCGTAGAGCTGAGCGATATCGGCATCGAGAACATCGGCTTGCTCATTGATGATGCGCAGAAGCGCCTGCAGAGGCCAGGCCTGATCCACGTCGCGAAGGCGATAGACAGCCGGGAGAAGTTCGTAAAGGCGATCGGGCAAGGCGCTCATTTCGTGATCTCCTTGAGGATCAGCGAGTCCGGATAGCCGGGACTTAAGTAAGCGAGCTGAGCGGGGTGAATGCCATTCTTGTCCTGATATTCAAGTAGCGCCCTGACGCGATGCTTCGGGGGGATCAGCGTCCCATCCTTCGCGAACAGTTGTTTGTGGATGGAAGACAGAACCGTGGCAGGATCGATCGGACTGCCATCGGGGTTGGTGTCGGAAACACCGCCGAAGCCATCTACGTCCACATACTCGACGCCTGGGACAGCTTGGATCGTGCTGGTCACTACGCTGAGCAGAGCGTCCTGGCCAAGTTCGCGATTCTCGAAGCCGAATAATGCAGCCAGCGCGGCGCGGACATTGGGCTCGACTGATTCCCACAAGTAGTCGGCTGAAACGCGAACGCCCGCGCTGATGATGAGGAGGATGAGGCTGCGGACCTCAACCTGGATGGCTTCGTAGGGATCGCCATTCTGGCGCAGGGCCTGGACCAAATTGATGTACAGATCGGAGGAAGTGGCAATGGGGATATCGTCCACTCCGGCGACGGTGACGTGGACGAGCGATGCACCGGGCCCGAAGAATCGGGCGGAGCTGGCTTTGCCGATCCCGGCGAACGTGCGCGCGAAATCTGCGTAATCCTGCACGCTGACGATGCGATCGAGCGACATCACCGCGAGCGGGGCATTGCTGCGCGCTTGCGTGATGCTGTCGCGGTCGGCGCCCCCTGTGGCGGGCAACGGATTGATCACGTCCCTCAACCCGAGCGGACGTGTGACGAGTTGGCTGATTTGCTGTGCGTCCACGTTGCCTGCTTTGCCGATGCCGTTGCGGTAGGCGGCTTTCACGTTCTCCGGGCCGGTAGGCAGGCGAGAGCCGCGCGGGCCGGTGCCGAAAATGGCGCTGGTCACGTCGTTGTTGTCCGCCTTCGTGAGGTAGCTGTGATCTCCGGCCGCCATCAAAGTGAGGTTGTCGACTTCATGCCAGAGAATGTCGTTGACGCGAATCTGCAGCGTGCTGGCTGCGCCGGCGGGAGTGGGGGCGGGCAGATAAGTCAGAGGCCGCTGATGGAGCGGGAATGTTTGTAGCGTCTTGCTTCCGTCGCCGCTGCCGAGCGCCTCTGCCTGGGATTTTCCGTGCGTCGCTTTTGTGACGTTGGCATGAATCGTGAGGGTTTTGCGGTCGTAGGTGTAGGCCAGGTCGTTCGCGAGGACAATTGTGGTGTGGATTTTTTCACCCGGGGGAGTTTTGGGGACATCGTTCGCTTCCCAGACACTGCCGAATCCTTGATTCACGCCTGAGAGCATGACTAATTCGTTCGCGGTGACGCCTGTAACACCGGGAGTGTCGGCGCGATTGCCGGAGACAATCACCCAGCGACCGGAGTCAAGGCCGTCATAAAGTCGAGCGAGCTCGATTTCGCTGCCGGCCACGTCCTCACAGATGGGAGCTTCGGCGAGCGCGAGCTCTTCGCTCTGGGCGTAGACCATGGTTGTTCGGATGGCTTCGAAATCTTGATCCGCTTGGGGAGTGACCGTCTTCAAGTCCACTGTGATCCAAGGTAAATCATTCGATGGATTGGCGGGGTCGGCCAATTTGACCTGCGTGGTGTTTCCCGTGATCCCGTAGTCGGCGCGTGAAACGGTAAGCACCGGATCCTTCGCACGTGCGTAGACGATGCCGCCTGGACCTGTGAGTGACGTCTGACTTGTCTTTACGACGACCCAACTGCCGGCGACAACCTTGTTGTAGCTGTTGTCCAGACTCACTACCGATGCGTCTTCGTGCCGTATATTGTCGGTCGATGAGCTGGGAGTCGCCACGGAAGGCGCGCCTGCGGGAGATTCAACAACGGGCCAGTTCTGTACTTGAATGATTTCACCTGATTCGTTAATGATGATTACTTTCTTGGGAGCATTGTGGCCGAAGAGCGGGGCCTGCACCCGGAAGGCGTAAACATGAAAGCTCAGCGGGCCATAGGAAACGTTGGCCCAAGCTTTGTACAACTGCGAACTGATGCCGGGGCGGAGCAACTTGAGGACCCGGGGAGTGCCGTCGGCTGTGGCGATATTCGTTTCGCGAAACGATTGGGGAATCGCGCGGGGCAAGCGAGTGGAATTCGCGGGCTGCAGAGAAGGCGGCAGTGAAAGGGGACCGAGGAGCGAACTCAACCGTTGCAAGGGCTCCGAAATGAGATCGTCGCTGCGTC
>JBGPZR010000134.1:0-6088 GCA_041493845.1 Terriglobia bacterium
CCCGATGGGATGGGGGGCGAAGTGAAGTTCCACTTCTCCCGCGTCCAACTGAGCCATTTCAGCGGCTTCGCCGACAAGGCGGTTCAGGCGGTCGCTTTCCTCGTTGATGATGGTGAGGAGCTCGTGTTTCTGATCTTCGGTTAAGCCCGTGGTGGAGAGCAGATTCGTCACCGAGGCTTTGATGGAGGTGAGCGGGGTGCGCAGCGCGTGCGTGACGGAATCAAGCAGTGCGGTGCGCAGCCGCTCGCCTTCGCGGGCCGCTTCGGTCTGGCCGAGCTGCTCGACGGCGCGAGCACGCTCCATAGCGACGGCGATGAGCGTGCCGAGGGCTTCGAGCGTCTGGCGCGAAAGGATTGTGCCCGAAATTCCCAGGCTGCCAATCGGGCGGACGCCCATGCGGACAGGAACAAAGCAAAGACTATTCGCGACATCAACCACGGGCTCTTCGCGCGCGACAACCGCCTTGAGGCTTTCAAGATCCAGGTGCGGGATTACCGGGCCGGAGCGATAAATCTTCTGCTTCTCTGCGAGCAGCAGTGCGGCGGCGCCGACTTCGAAGGTGTCAACAATCTGCGCGGGAATGCGGTTGAGCAGTTGAATGACATTGCCGGATTCAAGCAAGCCCTGGCTGAAGGCGTACAGCTTCTCGATTTCGCGGCGGCGAGCCGACGCGGCCTGGGCCTGTTGGCGAGCGCGCGTGGAGAGATGGCTGGCGGTGACGGAGACGACCAGGAAGGCAAAGAGAGCGACCCAATTCTGAGGATCGGCAATCGTCAACCGGCCGATGGGAGGCAAGAAGTAGTAATTGAAAGCGAGCACGGCCGCGACAGACATGGCGACTGAGACGGCCATGCCATAGACGGTCGAAATGACTAAAATAGCGAGCAGGAATGTGAGTGCGACGGTGGTGACGTTTACGGAGAGCGCCTCGCGGTAGAACACGGTGATCCCCGCAACCAGCGCGAAAGCAATCGCGTATTGCAGCACGCTATTGAGGAGAGGCTGGCGCACGCCGCCATTCTACCGTAGCTTTTCGAGCGCCCGTAAAAGAGAATAAGCCCATGCCGAAGACCCCCGAACAGTGGCTCGCAGAAACGAAGCCGCTGGAAAAAACCAAAGGCACGCTGAAACTGTTTCTGGGATACGCGCCCGGGGTGGGAAAAACATACGGCATGCTGAGCGAAGCGATTCGCCGGCACGGCCGCGGTGAAGACGTGGCGGTGGGAGTGGTGGAAACCCACGGGCGAAAAAGTATCGCCGAACTCGCGGCGCAACTTGAGACGGTGCCACGCCGGAAGATCGACTACAAGGGCACGGTCTTCGAAGAAATGGACATCGACGGCATCCTGCGCCGGCACCCGCAGGTGGTCCTGGTGGATGAGCTGGCGCACACGAATATCCCCGGCAGCAAGCATCGCAAGCGGTACGAGGACGTGCTCAAGCTGCTCGAAGCAAGAATCGACGTGCTTTCAACTGTAAACATCCAGCATATCGAGAGCATCGCGCCTACGGTTCGAGCGATCACGGGCGTGGCCGTGCGCGAGACGGTGCCAGACTGGGTGCTGCAGATGGCGGATGAAACGGTGATGGTGGACTTGACGCCGGAAGCGCTCCAGAACCGCATGAAGCGCGGGGACGTGTATGGCCGCGAGAAGGTGGAGCAGGCGTTGAAGAATTTTTTTCGCCGTGGAAATTTGATTGCCTTGCGCGAACTGGCGCTGCGGCAAGTGGCGGAGCAGGTGGACCGGAGCCTGGAGTCCTACATGGACGAAAAGGACATCCAGGAGACCTGGCCGGTGAAGGAGCGCATCGTGGTTTGCATCAGCGCGAATCCGAGAGCGCAGTACCTGGTGGCGCGAGCGGCGCGCATGGCGCGGCGAATGGATGCGGATCTGTATGCAGTGCACGTGGACCTGAATGCGCGCAGCAATGCGCAGGAAGAAAAAGCGCTGGCGGCGAATCTACAGTTTGCCGAGAGCGTGGGCGCGAAACCCGTGCGGCTGAAAGGCGAAAACGTGGCCGGCGCCACCGCGCAATTCGTGAGGGAAAAGCACGTCACCCAGGTGATTTTCGGAAGGACCGCCGTAGAAGGCTGGCGGAAATTCCTGTACTTGAACGCGATCAACCGATTTCTGCGCGACGCTCCTGCCGTGGACGTCCACATCGTCACGCAGGAGCCGGATTAGAAGCGTGCGGAGCGCAGGAAAACCTCAGGCGTCGTCGGGGGGGACATCGAACTTCACGAGTTCGCCCTTAAAGCCTTTCGTTTTGACCGCGCCATAAGCGATTCCCACAATCATCCAGACCCCGCCAAGAATCATCGCGCTTTGTCCCAGGCCCCGCCAAATCAGCAGACAGATCAGGAAACCCAGGACGGGAAAGACAAGGTTCGACCAATGTTTCTTCTCGGCACGGAGGAAATACCGGACGAATGCGGCGGCGTTGACTCCCATGAAGGCGATCAAAGCGCCGAAGTTGAGCAGCTCAGCACCGCGCTCGTAGCTAATCAGGAAAGCGCCAATCAGGGCGATGGCGCCAACGAAGATGACGTTGTTGCGCGGGATGTGATTCTTGGGATCAATCGCGCCGAAGAATTTCTTGGGAATTCCGTCACTGCGTCCCATGCCGTAAAGCAATCGCGCGGCGCCGAGCTGCGCGCCCATGCCGGAGCCGATATTGGCAATCAGAATGGTGAAGTTCAGCAAGTGAAATAGAAAAAATCCGCCTGCCTGCCGAGCGACCAGCGGAAAGGCGGATTCGACTTTTTCCGGCGGAAACGGTTTCGGACCCCAAACGAGCTGCGCTGCATAGACTTCGAGAGAGGAGAGAATTCCCGTGATCACGCACACCAGCACGGTTGCGAGCATGATATTCCGGCGGGGGTTCTCGACTTCTTCGGAGAACGTGGAGATCGCGTCGAACCCGATGTAGGTGAGGACCGCAATCGAAGTGCCATGAAGGATAGAGCGGAAGTTGAAAGTTTCCGGATTATAAAATGGCTGGCTGAAGAACCCAGCGCCATACACGTGCACGCCCCAGACGGAGCGGATCACGAAAGCAAAGAAGATGAAGACTACAATGGTCATGCCCGCGGCCAGCACATCGTTAATCCGTGCCGAAGTCTTGATGCCGCGCAGGTTGAGCGCCGTGAATACAACCGCGAACCCGATCGCGAGGGCCCAATAGGGCGCGCCGGGCAAAATATTCTGCGTGAGCTTGCTGCATATCACCGTGCAGATAAGCGGGTTCAGAATATAGTCCATCACCATGGCCCAGCCGGTGATGTAGCCCAGCGCGGGATGAATCTCCTGACCAACGTAGGTGTAGGCGGAGCCGGCGCTGGGATATGCGCGAGCCATCTTCCCGTAGCTGATGGCGGTGAAAAGCATGGCCACCATGGCAATGAGAATGGTGGTGACGACGTGGCCGCGTGCGTCGTTGTTGATCACGCCGAAAATTCCCATCGGGGCGATGGGCTGGATGATAACGATGCCGATGATGATCAGGTCCCAGAGGCCGAGGACCCTGCGGAGCCTTACCGGAGAGGATGAGGATTGGCTAGGCTCGTTGGGCATGAATCCCACTCACAGGATTTCGGGAGCCTTGTAGGAGGGAATGCGGTGGAGAAAATTTTCTTGTGAATTCGAGTAGGCTAACCATCAATGCGACCCGCCATGTGCTTGCGGGGCGACCAAGCTCGGTCCGGCTAGAGGAATGGTGACTGGCTCAATATTCCAGCCAGAGACGGTCAATTCCGGACTGCCGTTCAGGGCACCGGGCGACAAGTATTGTGCGGAAACTTCGCGCGACTCGCCCGGCAGGAGCTCGATGTAATTGTCCTCCCACAGCACGGGGAGGATCTCCATTTCCTGCCCCTTGCTGTGAATTCCCAGCCGGACTTGAAACGCCAGATGATCGCTGGGATTCCGAAGCGTAACGTGGACCTGCGGACCAGGTTCTCCTTGTACGACAGTGGCCGTGGCCGCGATTCGAACACGCGCTAGGCGGTTGAGCTGCGTGAGGTCGTCATAGGGCGAGGCGGGCGTGTAGATGGAAGCTGAATAGGTGAGATCCTTTGGCGGCGGGTTATCGAAGTAGACGGTCTTTTTCCATTGAATTTCCGCCGGGCGGCTCGAGAGCCAGTAGAAATTGGAACTGAGCAGTTTGCCGGAAGAATCACGGAGCGCCAAGTTCACAAAGTAAACGGCGGGTGCAAGGCCGAAGGGCAGCGCCGGCATGGTCAGCGCGCGCTGGACAGAATCTGCTTCAGCATCAACTGAAACTTGCTGCGAGAATTTTTTCTGGAGATCGAAATCGTAGAGCTCTGCGGTCACAGAGAGCCCGGGGAATTTCTGGTAAAGATTATTGACTACCACGACGCTGTGGTCGTCGTAGGAATATTGGATATGCAGCGGCTCGCAACCTTTCTTCGTGCCGAAATAGCCGCCGGCCGGCTGCAAATAATAGTCGAAGAGATGCCAATAGAGGGAGGGCCATCCGTTGTTGAGCATCCACTGGATGACGCCGGTGGATTTGTATTTGTTGCGGGCATATGCCTCGAACATGGCGCGCTCGGCGTCATAGGTCATGGCTTGGGATTTGGTGACGTAGTCATCGAGGCCTGCGGGCGGACCGAACATGGAATTCATCGCGCGATTGAAGCGATCCACATTGGAAAACCTTTCGGAGGCGGCGTGGTAGCTCCAGAATTTATCGATGGGCCAGAGATGATCCGCGGGGAGCATTTTCTTCAGGCTCCCGATTGTGGGAATCGCGGGGCCGGGGCTTGTCTCCGTGTTGAGGCCCCAGGCTCCGCCATAGCGCCCCGGGTCTGTGAGCCAATAAGAAGGAGGCACAAAGTCATACGGCCCGGTCATCTTCATTCCCGAAGCGCCTGTGACGGTGGAAGGGTAACCCGCCGCGGAGGAGACGATGGGATTGGGCCAGTCCGTTTCTTTCAAAACGTCCAGATAGGCTTTCTCCACGGCTGGCGGCGGAGGTACGTCGCTCGCGTTCAACCACACCAGCACGCTTGGATGACTGCGCAGGCGTAAAATCTGCGATCGAAGCGATTCGGAAGCAATTTTTAGATCGCTCGGCTTCCACTTCGGCCATAGCTGCCAGTAGGTGCAGCATGCCCAGCCGGGCATCACCAGGATTCCGCGCTCATCTGCGAGGTCGAAAAAGTCGTCTGACTCCATCTGGCCTTCGAGGCGGATGGTGTTGAGGTTCATGTCGCGGACATAGCGAAGCTGTGCGTCCAGCCTTTCTGGCGAGCGCCGCAGCAACATGTCTTGAGTCCAGCCGCCACCCCGAATCAGAATTTTCCTGCCGTTCACGCGGAACTGCCGGTAGCCTTGCGCGTTTAGCTCGGAAGTGATTTCCCGGATGCCAAAACGGATTTTCTGGGAGTCGGAGAGATCATTGCCGATCATGAATCGGAGTGAAAGATCGTGCAGGTTTTGCGGACCCAGCGGAGCCGGCCACCAGAGTTTCGGATCTTTCGTGCGCAATTGCGGAAAGCGATCCGGTGTGAAGCGAACGGTACGCGTCTCTTTTGGCTTGAGGATGAAAGTCTCGCGGATGTTCACGCCATCGATAAAACCGTCGAGATAACCAGTAACCTGCACATGCGAGACATTGTGCAGCTCGGCGATCACTGTGAGATCGGCTTGGTCGAGTGAGGCCTCGGGAAAATGAGTGACGACCTCTGGATGGCGAATGGTGACGGGGCCGCTGGCCTGCAAAAACACGTCGCTCCATAGACCCATATTTTTATCGGGTGGAGCTGGATTCCAATCTTGCCAGTTGATACCGAGATCGGTTTCGGTCTGCGCAAACGTTTCGACAGCGAGAACATTCGGATGATCGGCAGCGAGCAGAGGCGTTACATCGAACTCGTAGCTCCTGAACATTCCCGCGACATCCTCTGCGACTGCCAGCCTGCGGCCGTTGATCCAGATATTGGCGCGGTAATTGATGCCACTGAAATTCAGCGACACATGATAGCCCTTATAATTTTCAGGGACGAGGAACTCTGTGCGATACCACCAGGAGCAGCGGAACGGACTGTCGCGGGGCATGGGCA
>JBGPZR010000411.1:0-2526 GCA_041493845.1 Terriglobia bacterium
ACCTCGATCGAGCGCGCCGCGGATGCCATCGCTGAAAAGGAGCGCATCACCTTCGTCGGCATCGGTACTTCGTTGCACGCCGCGCAAATCGCCGAAATCTGGATGCGCGAGATCACCGCCGGGCGCTTCCTCGCGCGCGGCGAACAATCTTTCGAGTTGGTGCACCATCCCATCGACTTCAGCCGGAACGACGCGGTGGTCATCATCACTCATACCGGCACGACCACTTTTTCGATTGAAGCGCTCCGTGCCGCGCGCGCTGCCGGCGCTTTGACCATCGTCATCACCGGCGAAATGAGCGGCGAAGGAGTTCGCGGCGCCGATTTTCAGATCGAAACGTGCGAGCAGGAAATCTCGTTTGCCTACACGAAAAGTTATACGACGGCGCTCGCGGCCATCGCGTTCCTGATCTTGCGCATCGCCGAGCGGCGCAAACTGCTCGCAAGCGCTGCTTTCCGCGCGGCGCTCGAGCGCGTGCCGAATCTGATGCGCCAAGCGCTCACGCTCGAGCCGCAGGTGCGCGAATTTTCGAAGCGCGCTGCGCCGCTCGCGCGCATGTGGCTATTCGGCTCGGGCGCAGGCTGGCCAACTGTTCGCGAGGCGGCATTGAAAATCAAGGAAAGCTGCTACCTGGCAGCCGAAGGATTCGAAAACGAAGAAATTCTTCACGGGCCATTTTCAGAAGTGGATTCGCGCGGCACGCTAGTGGCGCTGCTCACCGGAAAATCCTCCGATGATCGCGCGCGCCGGATTCTGCGCGCGGGCGGAGAATTGAAAATGTTGCGCGCCGCGATCGTCACGCCATCGGCAAATCACGACGTTTCCGCCGAGCACATTTTTGTGGTGCCGGAAACGGAAGAATGGCTCGCTGCTTTCGTGCATCTCGTTCCTCTGCAACTGCTCACTTATTTCATGGCACTCGAGCGCGGCGTAAATCCCGACACGGGCCGCCAGGAACAGCCCGCGCATGCCGCAGCCAGCCGCCATTACAAATATTAGGAGGCAACCAGTTGCGCCGACATTTGCACCGATTCGCAGTTGATGAGGTGCTCGGCGAGCAATGCCTCGCCCGCAAGGACGCATGCCCCGGCAAGCCAGCACGGAACAAAGCCAGAGCGAGCTCCCGCACTCCGAAGATGGGGCGCAGTTTTCGCCTGTCCTTCGGAACAGGAGTCCCTCTTCGAGAACATCGCGGGCTTGACTTCCATGCGCATCGCCTCCAGGCGCATAAGATTGTTGCAGGATTTGCCCGGGAGTGTTCCATGAAGAGATCTGTTCTGGTTTGTCTCGTGCTTGCTGCGCTGGCTTGCGTCGCAGGCGCGGACATCAAAGGGATGGGGACGCTGGCCGGCACGGTGATCGGCACGAGCGGCAAACCCGTGGCGGATGCGCGCGTCACTTCGCAGGGAGCCGACGGCACGAATCCGCAATCCACAACGACCAATGCGCAGGGCCGGTTTTTCTTCCCCGAGCTGAAGAACGGCTACTACGATTTGCGCGCCTACCACAACGGCGCCTGGACCGATTGGAAGCACAACATCGAAGTGAAAACCGGAAAGCAAACGGAAGTGAAGCTGCAGTTGCCCGCGCCGGCGAAGAAATCGAAATAGCGGAATGATTTTCAACGGAGGTGCGAGATCATGCGCAGACTCATAACCACGATCCTGGGAACGCTGGTGATCGCGTCGCTCGCGTTTGTGGCTGCGGCACAAAGAGTGCCGATCGGCACGCTCGAAGGAACCGTGCTCGACGCGCAAGGCAAGCCGGTGCCGGATGCAAGCGTGACGATTCAAACTTCCGACGGCCTCCACCCGCATGCGAGGCACACCGATGCGAACGGCCACTTTCAATTCGCGCGCTGGGAGACAGGCCAATACGATCTGCGTGCTTACTCGAACGGAGTATTTTCGGAGTGGGATAAGCGCATTATGATCCGCTCGAACAAGACCACGAAAATTACGCTGCGGCTGCCGAAGCCGAGCGATGAAAAAGTTGTGGTCAGCAAGTAGCGAAACGTGAGCGGCAGCGATTCGCGAGCGTCCTACAAGAGCATTCGGGAAGCGAGCTGCACGCGGCGTCATTCATAACGCAGCGCGGTCATGGGATCCACCCGCATCGCGCGCCGCGCGGGGATGTAGCAGGCGGCAAGCGCGACGAGCGTCAAGACCAGCGCGACTCCTGCAAAGGTGAGTGGATCGGTCGCGCTTACGCCGTAAAGCAGATTGGCCATCAGCCGCGTCAAACCGAGCGCTGCGACGATTCCGATCCCCACGCCCGTGAGCGCGAGCCGCGTGCCCCCTCCGAGCACGAGGCGCAACACGTCCTTGCGCTGCGCCCCAAGCGCGATGCGGATCCCGATCTCGTGCGTCCGCTGGCCAACGACGTAGGAGATGACGCCGTAAATGCCCACACTCGAGAGCAGCAGCGCCAGCGCGGCGAATCCGCCGAGCAAAATCATCGAAAATTGCCGGTCGGCGATCGAGCTGGCGATAATCTCGTCCATCGTCTGCGCGCCGGAGATCACCT
>JBGPZR010000183.1:0-5145 GCA_041493845.1 Terriglobia bacterium
AGTCGCGACGCGTCCCGGGAGGCGTCGCGTTGTTGAGTTCGGTAGCAGCTTTGATCGGATTCATCGGCTGACCCCTTCAAGCGGTAGCAGACATTGGAAAGCGCTCGCTCTATCGGCACCAATGTACACCAAATGCCTCAAGTCAGGGAACCAGATTCCACCATGGGGCGACAGATGTGGGCAGAAGGTGCACCATACGGTTGCGTATGGAACTTACTTCACCGCGGATTTGGCAGGCACTGCCGCTGCGTCGAGCCGATGGCTGCCAGTGGATTCGGCGGGTGTGCCGAGTTCACAGCGGTTGCGCCCGCGCTCTTTTGCGCGGTAAAGCGCGTCGTCGGCAACTTGCAATAGTTCCTGCGCATCGAGCGGAATGGCAGGGTCGGCAACCGCCACGCCCAGGCTTACCGTCATGTGAATTTCGCCGGCCTCTGTTCGCACCGGACGCTCCTCGACTGATTTGCGAATTCTCTCGGCAAGACCCAATGTGCCCGGAACGTCCGAGGAGGGGACAACAATCAAGAACTCCTCGCCACCGTAGCGCCCGACGACGTCGTAGGGGCGGACGGTTGCGCGAATCCTGCGGGCCAATTCCTGCAACACGGCGTCGCCTATAAGGTGCCCGTGCTTGTCGTTGACATACTTGAAATGGTCCAGGTCCGCCATAACAATTCCGAATGAGCCGCCCTCGCGCAAATGGCGGGCACGTTCGCGGTGGAGGGCTTCGAGGATCACACCGCGATTGGCGAGGCCCGTGAGCGCGTCGTGAGTGGCTTGAAAGAGCAACTCTTCGCGAGCCTCGATCAAGTGGTTCTGCAAACTCAGGATGCGTTGTCCGACGTGGAGGCGCGCACGGAGTTCCTTAGCGTCGAACGGCTTGGTCAAGTAATCGTCGGCGCCCGATTCGAGGCCTTTGAGAACGTCTTCTTTCTGGCCGCGGGCGGTGAGCAGGAGGATATAAACGTAGGCGCGGTTGGGCTGTTTGCGAATCCGTTCGCAAACCTGCGTGCCCTCGAGGCCGGGCATCATCCAGTCGAGCACGGCGAGGCGAGGGAAATCCTGCCTTTCAAGGATCGCCAGTGCCTGGTTGCCGTCCTCGGCAACGATCACTTCGTAGCCCCACTTGACCAGAAAGGTCTGCAGGACGCGCCGGGAGACGGGATCGTCCTCGGCAATCAAGATTTTGTTCTTTGGTTTCGTGTCGACACTCATTTTGAGCCCCCCTGACTAAAATTCCGGCCGCTGCGGTCCGCTCCGACGGACGAGAGTCCGAGGCCGTTATCGTGGTTAGAATCGGAGATCAATGCGCAACCTTTCGCGAAATGGCTTCCAGCTCAACCAGCAGCTTGCTGACTTCGGCCTCGACCGCCTTGAATTGAAGCCGGGCGCTGCCCAAATCTCCGGCGCGGGCCATCATTTCGAGCTCCGCAGCAGACTGAGCAAGCAATCGGGCGCCGAGATTGGAGGAGGAGCCTTTCAGCCGGTGGGCCAGTTGCTCGAGGAGACGAACATCCGGGGCGTCCAGGGCGCCACGAATTTCTGCCATGGTCTTGGCGCATTCGTCCGCAAAGATGCGGGCGATTTCTTCCAGCAACTCGCTGTCACCCTCGACGCGTTGCAGCGCGTCCGCCATATCCAATGAATTGGTTGTGAGATTCGTGGCGGTCGTAGCGGCTGCGGCGGGCGGAGAGCCCTCGGTGGTCTTCGCGGTTCGAATCCTTTCGAGCGCGGCAAACAACGCGGGCGTGTGAATGGGCTTAGTCAAGTAATCGTCGGCGCCGGCGGCCAGACATCTTTCGCGGTCTCCCTTCATGGCGTGCGCCGTCAAAGCGACGATGGGGAGATGAGCTCCCGTGCCTTTCTCTTTTTTGCGAATGGCAACAATGGCTTCTAAGCCGTCCATCACGGGCATCTGGACATCCACGAGAGCGAGGTCCACCGTTTCCCGTTCGAGCGCGTCGAGCGCTTCCCGGCCGTTTTCAGCGAGCACGACAGTGTGACCGTGCTTCTCGAGGAGCTTTTTGGCGAGCGTGCGGTTCACGGCGTTGTCTTCAGCTAGCAGGACTTTCATTCCCTCTCCGTGAAGCGAAAGCGCGGGCGTCTGCTGTGGCATTTCCACACTCGTCGCCGCGCTGAGTGCATTGAGGACGGCATCGAGGAGTTCCGATGGCTGAACCGGCTTGGTCAAGAGGCCGGCAATTCCCAATACCCGAGTGCGAGCCCTATCGTTGGGCTGGGCACTCGAACTCAGAATGAGGATCGGGATGGGAGCAAACACGGGGTTTTTTCTGAGCGCTTCGACGAGCCCGAGCCCATCCACAAGCGGCATGTGGAGGTCAGTGATGATAAGAGAGAACTGGCGGGCTGCTGGAACGCCCCGCTCGAGGATGGCGAGGGCAGCTTCGGCACTCTCAGCGGATTCCACTCGCATGCCCCATTTCATGAGCATGTCGACCAGGATGATGCGGCTTGTCTCATTGTCGTCAACAACCAGGACCAATGCGTCGTGCAGGAGTTGCGGGTCTCCAGCCGCATGCGCCACGCTATTCCCTTTGGCGATTCCAAACCGGGCAGTGAAATGAAATGTGCTGCCGTGACCCAGCTCACTTTCGACCCAAATCTCTCCCCCCATCAACTCGACAATCTGGGCGGTAATGGTCAATCCGAGACCCGTGCCGCCGTACTTGCGCGTGGTGGAACCATCCGCCTGCGTGAAGGCCTCGAAGATCGGCTTCTGCTTTTCCGGTGCGATTCCGATCCCCGTGTCTTTCACTCGGAAATGGAGCAGGATTTCTCCGTCCTGTTCGTGTTCGCTTTCCTTTTCCACTTCCAACACCACTTCGCCCTGTTCCGTGAATTTCATGGCGTTGTCAACAAGGTTCACGATGATTTGCCGCAACCGGCTCAAGTCTCCCGAAACGAATTCAGGCACGCCGGCTCCCACGCGCCACGCCAACTCCACCCCTTTGTCGTGGGCGCGGAGGCCCAGAGCTTTCAGGGTCTCGCCGAGGCTTTGGCGGAGAGAAAAATCAACGGCTTCGAGATCGAACTTCCCGGCCTCGATCTTCGAGAAATCCAGGATGTCGTTGATAAGTTTCAGAAGTGAATCGGCCGAAGTCTTTACCATGCCGAGGTATTCGCGCTGCTCGGTGGTCAGGTCTGTGTCGAGCGCCAGTCCCGTCATCCCGATGATTCCGTTCATAGGTGTTCGGATTTCGTGGCTCATATTGGCGAGAAAATCGCTCTTGGCCCGGTTCGCGGCCTCCGCAGAGTCTTTCGCTTGATGCAGCGCTTCTTCAGCCAGCTTGCGTTCGGTGATGTCCTGATAGAGCAGGAGGACGCCGGCAAAACTTCCCTTGGTGGTCAGGGGAACCGAGAACACCTCCACGTCGACGAGACTTTCATCGCGCCGGCGCCGCTGCGTGATCTTGTGGCAAGTCTTTCCCTCCAGCAGTGCCTGCCTGTCGGCCTGCGCTTCGGCGTGGTGCGCAGGTGTCATGATCAAGTCCACCAAGGAGTGGCCGATCACGTCCTGCGAGCGGTAGCGGAAAATGTGCTCAAAGGCCGGATTGCACATCTGAACCGTTTCATCTGCGTTGAGTGCGACGAGGGCGACGGGGCAATTTTCGATGAGAGAGTTCAGAAATGTTGTTCGCTCTTCGAGATTCTGCTCGGCCAGCGTTCGATCGGCGACCTCTTTCTTCAACTCGCGGGTACGCTCGTCCACGCGCACTTCCAATTCCTCACGCGCCCAGACCAGCTCGGAGTCGCGTTGTTGAATTTGATCGAGCATGCCGTTGAAGCGGTCGAAGAGAAAACCGATTTCATCATCAGCCTTCTTGACCACACGAACGGAGTAGCCCTTGCCGGTGGAAACCGCGAACGCGGTGCGTGCCAGCTCCAGGATGGGCCCGGAAATAACAGACTGAAGACGCGCGGCCAGCAAATATGCCGCCAGGAGGGAAACCAGCATGACGACAATAATGATTCCTGCAAAACGCGCCGCGCGCGCATACAGCGCATCGAGGTCGGACTTCATATAGATCGCGCCGATCGACGTCCCGTCCAGCCAGATCGACCGAAAAATCAGCAAGTGGCCCGAAACGCTCGAAACACCTTCCGGAAGTGCCCAGGGCGGCGTGGAATCCGGATTGGAACCAGGGCGGCTGTAGCGAGCAAACACGCGACCATCCGGGGTAAAGATGCAGGCCTCGACAATGTGCGGCCTGGCGGCCAGGGAACTGAGGATCTCGTGAGCTGCTTCCTGATCGCCAAAGGTGAGCGCGGCGGAAGTGTTGGCTCCCACAATTTCAGCGAGGGTGGTGAGATCATTGGCCATGGAGAGCCGGAAAGTGGTGATGTCGTAAACTGCGAAGACAGTGCAGGCGACGAGAACGGCTGTGGCGCATGTGAGCAGAACGATGCGCGTGAGTTTTTGGCGGATGGAGGCGTGGCGGAGGAGTTGCATATTAGTTTTTCGCCTCCGCGTCGCGCCCGGCGTCGTGCACGATTGTCGCCAGCGCGAGCAGCTTCGAACTGATCTTCAGTCCGGCGCGATCGGCCGCGTCCGGATTGATAGCGAATCGCACGCGGTTCTGGTCGAGAACGAATTGAATGGCGCCGCCGGCGGACGCAAAACCTTCCGTTTCCCCGACGAGGAGGGCGTTGTGCCCGCGAAGGCCACCAACGATCTCCGCAAGACGTGAGCTTTCCGCAGCGCTAACAAAGACCACCTGGCATCCAGCAAGATCCGGAAGTTGCCGCGCACGCCCGAGCATCACCGGGTGATTTCCAATCGACTTGCCGAAGAGAGCGTCTTCCAGTGCGTGGCCGAACGGGTCGCGCCCGAACACACAGACGCCCAGTGGCTGTTTGGGATCGCTGAATGCGGTGGGAGGCCATTCGACGAATTTCGCGAAGTTGTAGAGGAAGGCGGCTTTAATCTCGTATTCAGTGGGGCCCTTCGACTGGGCGATTAACGCGGTGGAACAGGCCAGCGCAAAGGTGAGCGCGAGAGCAACCAGCATCCACATGGCGGATGGGATTGTGAGAATCCCCCTCAGCTTCCCGGAAGACCTGTCATCGCACTCCCGTGGCACTGGATTCGAGTCGCCCAATTCGGTCTGCTCCGCCATCAGAATTGCC
>JBGPZR010000054.1:0-9420 GCA_041493845.1 Terriglobia bacterium
AACTTGCCCATTGGCGGTGCCCACTGGAAGTGCAAACCACGCAAGACGCCCCTTGTAGAACGCGAATGGTTGTCCTGCACAAAATGAGTAGGCAAACCGTGTGCCTCGAGTTGGTCCTCGCGAAAGGTCTCCATGAAAAAGCCTCGGCCGTCCTGAAAGATATCCGGGACGAGCACCACAACGTCCCGCAAGAATCTTGACTCGATGTTGATTCCCATCTCTCCCTACAAATTCGCAAAGGATCGAGGAAAAAGCGAAAATTCGACAAGCTGGCGCAGCCAAAACAAGTCCAGGCTCGTCACTCTGGCGACTTGTGGAGCCTCTGCGGAGAGGTTTGGCGCAGAACCTTCGCGGGATTCCCCGCGACAATCGTGTTGGCGGGCACATCTTTGGTCACCACGCTACCTGCTCCGACGATTGCGTTTTCGCCGATCACTACATTCGAGAGAATTGTCGACCCGGAACCGATCGAAGCGCCCTTCTTCACGAGCGTCTTCTCGACCTTCCAGTCCTTCTCTGTCTGCAACTGGCCCCCCGAGGCCGTGGCACGGGGGTAGGTATCGTTGATAAATGTAACACCATGACCAATGAACACATCGTCTTCAATGGTCACTCCTTCACAAATAAACGTGTGGCTTGAAATCTTGCAGTTCCTTCCCACCCTGGCGTTCTTCTGTATCTCAACGAATGCGCCAATTTTGGTGTTGTCCCCAATTTCGCAGCCGTACAAATTGATGAACTTCGAGAGCTTCACGCCCTGGCCGAGCTTTACGTCAGGAGTAATGCAGGTGTATTCGGTCATAGCTGGATGATTTTCCCCTTCTGCTTGAGTGATTCGTCCGCCGCTTCCAGCATCTTCACCACGTGCAAACCGGCGGCGCCATCGTTAAACGGCGTCTTGTTGTTCAGGATGCAATCAACGAAGTAGGCTGCCTCGGCCTTCAGCGCTTCCACCTGCTCGACCTTCGGCGACCACATGTCCCCCGAGCGGTAGCTCACTAGCAGTTGGTACATCCCTTCGCCGCTCGACATCTGCACTCCCTTGTCATAAATCTTCAGCTTTTCATCCGCTTCTAGATCGTTCCACACCAGCATCTTCTTCTCGCCGCCGATCAGGGTTGTGCGAACCTTCACCGGCGAGAGCCAGTTCACATTGATGTGCCCGATCATGTTGTTGGGATAATAGAGAGTGATGAAGGCCACGTCGGCAACTCCGTTTAAGTGCCGCTCGCCGGTGGCAACCACTGCTTCGGGCTTCTCCTTAATCAGATAGTCCATGATCGAAAGATCGTGGGGCGCCAGGTCCCAAATTACGTTCACATCATGCTGGAACAGTCCCAGATTCACGCGCGTCGAATCGTAATAATACAAGTCGCCGAGTGTTCCATCGTCGATCAACTGCCGGATGCGGGTCACCGCGCCGGTGAATAGGAACGTATGATCCACCATAATTTTCAGGTGATTCCGCTCGGCCAGCTCGATCAACTCCTCTGCTTGCGCCGTTGTGCACGTGAAGGGCTTCTCGACGAACACATGCTTCCCATTTTCGAGCGCCGTCTTCGCCAGTTCATAGTGCGTCCAGACGGGAGTGACGACTGCCACAACGTCAATGTCCGTCGCCGTCAGCAGGTCTTTCGGGTCTCCCATCACGCGCACGCCTGGGTAGGCCTGGTGGGCGCGCCGCTGGGAATTCGCATTCTGATCGCACACCGCGACCACTTTCGACCGCTCCTGCCCGTGAAAATTGCGCACGATGTTCGGGCCCCAGTAGCCGTACCCGATCACGCCAACTCGAATCATTTCTTTTCCAGTTTCGATTTTCATGGGGACACTCGAAGAGCCAACGCCTAGACGTGTAGCCATTTTCTCCACCTTGGACATTAAATCTGAGTGAGGAATGCAACGGCGGCTGTCTTGAGTGGAAAATTACTCACGACAGCGAAGCAACGAGGGGCTAAAACATCGGCGTATTGCCTAGTTTGACCGCCAGCCGCGAACTGTTCCGGGAGTGTCGCATTGGCTTAGTAAGCGCCATCACCGGAAAAGACCGCGCGGGGGGTTTGCAGAAGAATCTTCAAATCCAGCAAGGGCGACCAAGTCCTGGAATATTGCAGGTCCAGGCGAACCATCTCGTCAAAGGTCGTCTTACTCCGCCCGTAGATCTGCCACAGGCCCGTGATTCCCGGCTTTGCTTCGAGCAAACGCCGGCGATGCCAGATGTCGTACGCTTCGATTTCGTAAGGAATGGGCGGCCGCGGTCCCACGAGCGACATCTCGCCCGTAAGCACATTCCAGAACTGGGGGAGTTCATCGAGGCTGGTGCGCCGCATGATTTTTCCGATCCAGGTAACCCGCGGATCGTTCGTAATTTTGTAAACGATTTTCTCGTTTCCCTTTGCGCCTGAATTCCCGGCCTTACCGGCGATGAAATTCCGGACGTATTCCTTATGAATCGTCGCATCGGTGGAGGCCTGCATCGAACGGAACTTCAGAAATACGAATGGCACGCCGTACTGGCCGACGCGCTCCTGGCGGAAGAAAACTGGCCCCTTCGAAGTCAGCTTGATCAGTGCAGCGAGAACCAGACATGCCGGGGAGAGAATGATCAGCGCGGCAGCGCTGCCGACAAAATCCATCACGCGCTTGATGAGAAGCGACAGTTTCTTCTTCTTCTCTACCTCAAACAGATCGGGGTAAAGGGCCGCATCCACGGGGCGCCCGTGACCGTTGCCTTCCCAACCGTCGGGAAATGCGTAGAACGACAGTTGAAAATTGCTCAGTTGCGCCGGCTTGAACGCTTTCTGAAGTCCGGTGGTAACTTTGGATTCGATGATCTTCACGGCTGCACTCACATCTGTGCCGCCCAATTCAGTGAAGATTACGCCCAGCACAGATCCTGTCTCAAACCAGCCCGCCAGGTCTGTTTCGCGGATTGTTTCATTCAAGACGCCGGCAATCTTCCCCATCAGGGCGGCGTCGCCTTTCCGAAGCTTCATTCCTTTGCTGTCGATCAGCATGAGCAAGAGATGCTTCCGGGAGCGTTCCGACCGCTTTCTTTCGCGACACAGCATCCGCCGGAACTGTTCTTCTGAAATCATGCCGGCCATTGCGCCGGCAGGAACATTCTCCGCACCGTTGGAAGGAGTCTTCACTTCTTCGTACGCGCGCTGGTTTGACATGCTTGGGAGACCCATGGTCTTAGTCAAAACTCTTCTGCAGAATCAAAACCTGAATGATTCCGGCCTACACTGCCAACTGAACTGCTCGAACTTGCGAGGCGGCTCTCTCCAGACGCGGCCCTGAGGAGGAACGCAGGGAAGTAACGAACGCCGAGTCGATTTCTACGGCCACGGAGCGCTGCAACAAGGTAACCGAAAGTACGAGCCGGTGATTTCCTTTGAACTCAACCAGAATCCCTTCCAACCCGCTCAAGGGACCTGACTCAATTCTTACGCGATCGCCGGTCGCCAAAAACGGCCAGGGTTGGTTTGGAATTCCTGAAGCCACCATTGCTTGAATGGCCTGAATCTCGTGTTCGTCCACCGGAAGTGGAACCCGGCCACGACCGACTACTGCAATCACACCCGGTGTAACAAGAATTGGTAAACGTTTCTGCGCATCGAAACGACAGAATACGTAGCCAGTAAACAGAGGAGCGTTTATCTCTCTGAGCCTCCCGCTCCAGCGTTTCCTTGCCTTATAAGTGGGAAGTAAAGTTTCATAATCCTTCCCTGAAAGCAGCACGGCCGTGGAGCTTTCCCAGCGAGTCCTGACCTGGAGGGCAAACCATCTCTGGCTTTCGGTTTCTAGACTCATCGTGAGTCAATCGCTCCCTTCGAACTTTCCTTTCTGTAACCGTTGCAATGCCATCGGCGTAGGCTACCGCCATCAGAGTCCCAGGGGTGACCTCCCTGCACTTGATGACGGTTGCACGATGAATGCCACCCCCGCCAGTGGTCCTTATTTTTAGTATCTCTATGACAGTAAATGGTTTAAATTTAGCAACTGACTGTCTCAAATATCATTTCGAGACGTTTAGGTGCCATACATGAGAATATTGCTATCCCAGAGTTGCAATACTTTTCCTTACTATATCTCCTAGATAACAAAGGATATAATTGTGTCGCGGCTCCGTTTTGATCATTCTTAAGCCCACTCCGCTGATCAGAGATTTCTCCATTGCCATTTTTCGGCCATCAGTCAGGAAATGTCATAAAAGACCCGTGAAACCCCGTGTAAACTCGCCTTCTGGAGGTTTTCCGGGCCCGGCGAAACACATTATTTCTGGGATGACTTATCATTCTGCCGACCGTAGCCATATCCGTAGCCTGAGTAGTAATAGGAGCCGTATGCATGAGCTTCTTCAACAGCGTTGAGCACCACTCCGAGCAAATTCCGACCCTGAAGTTCCTGGCAAGCGCGTTGGGCAGTCTCAGCCGGCGTTGAGGCTGCTCGAACTATCATCAAGATGCCATCAACAAGATCGGCGAGCACGCTTGCGTCCGCAACGGGAAGGCAAGGCGGAGAATCCAGAATGACCCAGTCGAATACAGGCGTGACGCGATCGAGCAATATCTTCAGCCTTCCATTCGAGAGTAACTCGCTCGGGTTCGTCACCTGGTTGCCGCCGGGAATAAAGCAAAGATTTCCTTCCTGCCCGTGTTGGATCACGGTCATCTCGTCCGCTTCGCCTCGAAGATAATCCGTCAGACCGGGATTTGAAGGCGCGCCGAGCGGTATGTGCAAACGGGAGCAGCGGAGATCCGCATCGATCATCAGCACGCGGCGGTCCGGCTGCCGCACGATGGCTTGAGCGAGATTGTTCGTGACAAAAGTCTTGCCTTCGCCCGGCACTGGGCTCGTCACCAGCACAGTGCGGAGCGGCTGCGTCCCGCGGAGTTGATACAGCCGCGAGCGCAAGGTTCGGAATTGTTCCGCGCCGTGCTCGCTCAGAGAAGAATTGAAAAATACGTTGACGTTCGGGTCCAGGCGCCAGTGCGGGTGCGCACAATGAGTCCGCAAATCATCGAAGCGCAAATAGTTGCCTGACAGAGGAGCCATCGCGCTGGTGCGCATGAATGTCTCGGCCCCATTGGCCGGCGCGCTAACGGGCGGCGAAGCGGGTGCGCCGGTCGGGTCTGCCGGCAACACCACGCGGTCCCCTGTCTGGACAGCGGCTCGTTCCTGTTCAGCCTTCTTAAGAGCTTCGTGAATACGACTCATGGTTTCCTTTCCCGCGAGGGGGAGAGCACAACATTTGACTGTCGCAACCGCCCGAGCAGTTCGTCGAGGTTTTGCAGCAGCGCCTGCGCATCCGCCACTTGGGTGGCCCGTGGCAGAGATCCCGCGGACGCTGTGGGCTCAATTTCATCCAGTTGAAATTCCCGGGCCACTTCTTCCACCAGGTGAGCGGGAACGGGCCGCAGGTGATCCACGTACGCATTGATGAGCGAGTGCTCGCACAGCAAATTGACAACGCGGGGAATCCCCCGCGAATACATGTGCACGGTTTGAATCGCTTCCTTCGAGAAGATGGGCTCGCTATTGGCTCCGGCGATTCGCAATCGTTCCGCAATGTACCCGAATGTTTCCTCCAGCGTCAGTGGCGCCGTGCGGCAGCGCAGCGTGATGCGCTGCCGAAGCTGTCGCAGTTGCGGCAGCTTCAGCTTTTCTTCCAACTCGGGCTGGCCCGTCAGGACAATCTGGAGCAGTTTTTCAGTCGAAGTCTCCAGATTGGTGAGCAAGCGGATCTCTTCGAGCACTTGGAGAGAAAGATTTTGCGCTTCGTCCACTATCAAGACAGCCGTTTCTCCTGCGCGATACCGCTCGAGCAGCCATTGGTTCAGCCGCAGCAGCACCTGGCTCTTCTCGCGCGTGTCCGACGGGATTTCGAAATCAGCCATAATAAAATCGAACAGCTGGCTGACGTCCAACTGCGAGTTGAAAATGAACGCAGTCGCCACCCGCTGTCCGTGCAACCAGTCGAGTAACCGGTTGAGTAGCGTGGTCTTGCCGGTCCCCACTTCGCCCGTCAACAGGATGAAGCCCTTCCGGTTTTGTATCCCGTACGTCAGCCCCGCCAGCGCCTCCTGAATTTGTTTGGTCAGGAAGAGATAGCGAGGGTCGGGATTCACGTTGAACGGGCTCTCGCGCAGTCCAAAAAATTTCTGGTACATAATGTCCTTAGGCTCTCCCGCCTGCTCCAACGCCGGCTTCTTCTCGCTCAGGCTCGGCCGGCGCGCCTGGCTTCTTCTCTGACAAAGGTTCGATTGCGGGGACCATGGCGAGCACGGGCAAATGCAGTGTGAATTCGATATCGCGCTCGGTACGCATCGAAGTGTCCTTCTTTTCCAGCAGGAAGGCGATCGCCAGGCCCAGGCCCAACCCTCCGCCGAAGCCGCCCAGTGCGAATAGCGGGCGATTCGGATACGCGGGTTTGTCCGGCAAGTTCGCGGGATCCAGCACACGAAATTGTTCCCCTTCCTGGTGATGTTCCAGGTCGGTTGCCATGGCCGATTGGTCACGCTTCTTCAGGAGTTCGTTATAAAAATCGAGCGCTGTTTGGTGGTCGCGCGTCAGTTCCTTGAATTGTTGCTCGATGATCGGACTGGACTGAACGCGATCCTGGTAAACCTTGATCTGCTGCTTGATCTGCTCCTGCTCACGCGCCTTTTCCGCGATCACCTGATCGTAGTTGTGTATCTGGGCTCTCAATTGAGCAACTTGCGCCGGCTCGATCGTGCTTTTCGGGCTCTTGTCCGGAACCGCCTGCTTCTTCTGCTCTTCATTTTCGGCAATCTTCTTCTTCAGTGCCGCTATGTCATTTTTCGCCTTGATCACGTCCGGATAGTCGTCCGTATAGCGTGATTGCAAGCCGGCCAGTTGGATTTGCAGCGCGGCCAGTTGCTGGTCCATGGTTTCAGGGCTGCGCCCGCTTTGAGCCGCTTGCCACGCTCCAATCTGTTGCGTCAGCATGGACTCAGCGAACGTCTTGTCCTGTTGCGCACGCGCCAGTGCCTGAGTGGCGGCATCGAGTTGCGACGTCAGACCCATCAGCAGATTCAGATTGGTCTTTTCCTCGTCCGGCAACGATCCGATGTAACGGGTCTTGAATGCAGCCAGTCTGGCGTCTTGCTCATCGAGTTTGGCCTTCGCATCCGCCAATTGCTGTACGAGAAACTGCGTGGTGTCTTCAGAATGCCGCTGGCGAAGCCGGAGATTTTCCTCGATAAACATCGAGGTGACGGCCGTGCACACCCCCTGAGCTGCCCGCGGGTCATCCAGCGTTACGGCAACATAAAATCCGGGCAATTCGCGAGCACGCGTTTCGGCCATCGGCAAAATAGGCGTCACTTGGATGGCTTTCTGGAGACGTCCGACCAAATCCTCCATCGAGACGCGATTCATGTCGGCCGCATACAGCCCAAACTGGCGAATGATCGGCTCCAGACGCGTCCGGCTCAGGATTTGCTGCTGCATGCTGGCCAAACGCTGACCGATATCCGTCGTATCTACGGGCCTCACGATCTCCGACGGAACGGATGGTTGTTGCACGAGGACTAGCGTCGTCGATTTGTACCGGTTCGGGAGAAATCTCGAAACTCCATAAGCAAGCGGCCCACCGGCCAGTGCTAGGACGACAAGCAACAACCACCGCCGGCGAAGCATCGCCAGATAATCTGCCGGTGTCAATTCACGCTGAGTCATTCCGTCCCCTTTTCGCTTTTCCCGCGCTTCTTGTTCCCTGCCGCCCTCAGAATGGGATGGGGTGTTCGCGCCATCCCAGGGAAAACAATATTTGGTGGACCACAAAGTTTGATCCGCACGTCGGACCCACGCAGAACGCCGAATTTGAGTTCTGATACTGCAATAGATAATTCAGCGCTAGATTCATCGTCCGTCCCACCGCATGACTTAGCCCGGCATTGCTCGACCAATAGCTGAAGGTCTGATTCGCAGTTGTGGAGCCCGGCATGTTGACGGTCAGTCCGTTGTTCCGCCCGTACGATAAGCTCCATATTCCGGAAAAAGTCCGCGAAAGTTGCCGCGTGGCCGACCCCGACACTGTGTCCGCGATTGAGCCGGCCTGCACGCCCGAACCACCGCTCACTCCATGCGCGTAGTTCAATCCCAGCGTTGCCCGCCGCAGTTGGTATGTCAGTGAGGTATTTAGCGACCAATTCAGTTGCGAGCTCGAACTCGACGCCGTCCCTGTCCCCGTGTTGCCGGTACTCGTGATGGGCGTCGCAAATAAGGTGTACTCCGGGCCCGCCGCAATTTGAAAAGCCAGCTTGCCCGTCACACGCCTCCCGTAAGAAAGATACACAACGTGATCGTCAATGGATTGATTGAAATTCGAGTAGCGATATGCGTTGAAGCCATACGACAACCCAATTGTGTCCTTGCGGGTTAACTGGTGGTTGTAGCCCACTCTGCCCCCCGCGCTATAGTAATTGAGCAGGTCGTTGTCGAAAAAATGCAGCAGCGAATAGTTCCCCACGAATGTCAGCGATGTCCGCGCCGTCAGTTTCACGTCGACCTCCGGCACGAACGAATTGCTCAGTCGCTGGCCGCTGGATGTCAGAATCAACTGGTTTGCCACCAGTCCGGGCTGCAATCCAATCGATCCAAACCCCAGTGGAGTTCCCATATTCCCGAATTGGGACCCAAAAGCATTTTCCGGTAGATAGTTCAACTGATCTAGAAGCGATATGGTTGCTCGCCGGTATGCCAGGCTTTCCGCGAATAGCAGATTTTGAATAATTCCATTGTTGGAGCTGCCATCATTTGAAACCGACGCACCGCCTGAGTAAAGCATCTTCAAGTCCGAGTTGCCTGAAATCCGGTGCAAATCAATCCCGCCGTAAAATGTGCTAAAACTTGTCCACCCGGTATTGCTCGTCGAGCCCAGTCCATTTGAAGAGATGGTGGAAGTAAAATCGACGTGCGGTTGCCAGTAACTGTGGCGGGTCGCCAGCTCTCCGAGCGAAAATTTCTGCGCACCCGTCAGCGAGCGATCATCCGGAATCAGTTTTTGCGGATCGGCAATCAGGCCTTCGTCATCACCATTATCTGCTGCCGAAGCGAGTGGTGAACGATAGGCCGGGATCGGGGGAGCAGCTTGATCCGCCGGCGGTTGTTGGGTCTGCTGTTGGGCCCGGGCCAGGGGCGCAATTATCCCCATCATGCAAAGGGCCGCCCAGATTGTTCTGCGTATGCTGCGCATCTTTTCCTCTATGGCACGACGATCGTGTCGCCCGCCTTCAACGGAATGTTCTGCTCCGGATTCTTGCCGCCAATCACTTCCTTGTAGTTGAACGGAATTTTCACCTGCTTCCCGTTCTCCAGCCGCAGCAGGTAAATCTTTTTCGTGTTGGCAAACTGCGTGAATCCGCCCGCGCTCGATAGCCCTTGCAATAC
>JBGPZR010000163.1:0-5515 GCA_041493845.1 Terriglobia bacterium
ATGGACATTGACTACTCGCACGGCGCGGGCTACGGCAATACACTCGTATGGAACGAAGGCAGCCAGCCCGGGCTCGGCGAACAGCTCGTGCATGTGCAGCAGGATCTGAATCTCGAAAAATTCAATAAGATGTTCATTGATTTGATGACCCGCCCGACGCCGGGCGCGCATCCTGCCGCGCAATAGAACAGAGGACACTCATGGACAAGCCGGTTGATGTGGTTGGCATCGGAAGCTGCACGGTAGATTATTTCGCCATCGTTCCCCGCCTGCTGGGCCCGGAAGAAAAAATCAATGCCGAGCGGATGGAAATCCACGCCGGCGGCGTGACCGCGAACAATCTCACGCAGGTGGCGCGTCTGGGCGCCAGCACCGGCTGGCTCGGCCTGATTGGCGATGATGAAAACGGCCGCATCATTCAGAAAGCCTTCGCGGACGACGGCATGGATCTTTCCGGAATCGAAATCGTGAAGGGCGAACACTCCTCGCTTACCTGGATTCCCGTGGATTCCGTGGGCGAGCGTTGCATTTATATGTTCCCCAACATCACCGGAAAAATCTCCGTCTTTCAGGTGGCCAACCGTTTCGCTCCACATATCAAAAAGGCCAAGCATTTCCATACGGAAGCTTCGCAGCTTCCGATTGCGCCCGTGAAAGAAGCCATGCGCATTGCCAAAGAAGCGAATGTGCGCGTAATTTTTGATCTCGACGTGTCGCCGAGCTTTTTTGCGCAATCCAATCTCGGCACGCAGGAGGAACTCACAGCCTCGCTGAAGTTCGTGGATGTGCTGAAACCCTGCAAAGCGGCCGCGCGCGAGCTTACTGGAGAGACGGATTACGAAAGGATCGCAGACAAGCTCCTCAACCTTGGCCCCACTCTGGTCGCTATCACCATGGGAACCGACGGGTGCCTGATCGCCAGCCGCAAGCAGAAGGTGCGCGTCCCGGCATTCAGGCCGGATGTGGTGGATACCACCGGCGCGGGCGACGCCTTCATGGGCGGCCTTTCCTACGCCCTGCTGCAGGGCTGGGACCAGCAGCGCGCCGGAATTTTTGCCAATGCCTGCGCTGCGCTGTGCTGCACCATGGTCGGCGCGCGCGCCATGTCGAAGCGCGAAGATGTGCTTGCGTTCATCAAGTCCAAGAGCCCGGCGGGCGCGCCGGCGTTCTGACGGAAGGGGAAAATAAGGAGCCTCATGTTCACTCCGCAAACATTCGGGGGCGCCCTGCTGATGATCGTGATCACGGCGATCTGCTGGGGGTCGTGGGCCAACACCTACAAGGGCGTAAAGAACTATCCCTTTGAGCTGTTCTACTGGGACTATGCCGTCGGGATTTTTCTCACGGCTCTCCTATACGCGCTCACGCTCGGCAGCATCGGAAACGACCCCTCGAGTTTCCTGAACAATTTGCGCTCCGCCGACGCATCCAACATCGGGTGGGCGCTGCTCGCCGGCGTGATCTTCAACCTGGCGAACCTTCTCCTGGTGGCGGGCATGGACATGGTGGGGATGGCCACGGCTTTTCCGGTGGCCATCGGCATCGCGCTGGTGATTGGCGTAATTTTGAGCTACGTGCAGCAGCCAAAGGGGAATCTGATGATGCTGACGGCGGGCGTGCTGTGCGCCGTTGTCGCCGTGATCCTCGACGGCAAGGCCTACGAGCAAGTGGCCACGGGAAAAACCGTCTCCCGCAAGGGCCTCATCGTCAGCGTTGTTTCCGGCGTGCTGATGGGGACATGGGCGCCGTTTTCCACGCGGGCGCTCACGCACGGACATGCTCTCGGAGAGTACAGCCTCTGCGTTTTCCTTACGCTCGGCGCGCTGCTTTCCTGCGCCCTCTGGAACACCTATCTGATGAAGCATCCGTTGGCAGGAGAGCCGGTGGCCTTTAGCGGATTCTTCCATGGGCCCACGCGAGGCCACTTGCTCGGGCTATTGGGCGGAGCAGTCTGGTCCACCGGCCTTGTCTTTTTCTCCGTGGCCTCTCACTTCACCGGCGTGGCCATCTCCTACGCCATCGGGCAATCCTCGCCGATGGTTGCGGCGCTGTGGGGGATTTTCGCGTGGAAGGAATTCGCGGGCGCGAATCGAAAAGCCAGAGCGTATCTCGCGCTGATGTTTATCTTCTACATCCTCGCGATCCTGCTCGTGGCCCGCGCCAACACCGCGAGCTAGTCTGGCGCCGGCGTCTCGCCGGCTCTTTTTCGATGATCCCGTGGCATGCCCGTTAAATCGGAGGAGGACGGAAGCCTCCGCGGGCTTCCTCAATCTTCGCGGCCACGGCCAGCAAGGCTTCTTCTTCCCACGGACGGCCGACGATTTGCACTCCGATCGGCAGGCCCTCGGGTGATTTCCCGACGGGCACAACTGCGGCAGGATTCCCCAGCAAGTTGAACCACTGCGAATAGGACATGACCTTCAGGTATTCCACCTTGCGGCCCTCGACGGTCCAGTTGCGTTCGCCGTGTTTGAAGGCTGGGATGGCGCAGGCGGGACAGAGAAGAATCGGAAAATTTTCCATCTTGGCGAGAAAGGCGCAGCGCAGCGCGTCGCGCATCAGCAGAGTGTTCAGGAGGTCCACTGCGCTGAGTGATTTTTCGGCTTCCACCCAGGCGCGGAATTCCCGGAACAGCGGGCTCAGTTCCGCTTCGCGGCCGTCAAGCGTCGGCGCCATGGCCATCTGAATGCCACGCCCGAACAGATTCCACCAGAGTTGCCAAATGCGCTCGAGATTGTCGGGGCGCCAGGCTTCCACTTGAAATCCCTGCTGGCGCAAAGCCTCGGCGGCCGCGCGAACGGCAGCCGCCGTTGCAGGCGTCACCGGCGTCACGCCGTCGTCTTCGAAGTACGCAACGCGTAGCTTGCGAATTTCATCTTCGGACCAGCGCCGAAATGGGACTGGCGCGGACGCCGGATCGCCCGGATCGGGCCCGGCCATGACCTCGAAGAGGCGCGCGACGTCGCGTACAGTCCGCGCCATCGGGCCGACAACTCCAAGCTGCACGAAGGGGCCACCGGACGGAGGGAAATGTCCGGTCGAAGGAATGCGACCGGGAGTCGGCTTCAATCCGCAGATTCCCACATAGTGCGCGGGGATGCGCACCGACCCGCCGCCGTCGCTTCCCACTCCGCCCGCCGAGCAGCCCGCGGCAATAGCCGCCGCTTCTCCACCGCTTGAGCCGCCGGGTGTGCGCGCCAGGTCCCAGGGACTGTTGGTGCGGCCGTACAAAAGATTGTCCGTCTCGTAGGCCATCAGAAATTCCGGGACGTTGGTATTTCCGAGGATGATGGCTCCCGCAGCGCGCAGCCGGGACACGAGCGTGGCATCCGCAGGCGGAATGAATCCTTTTCGCAGGCGGCTGCCGCATTCGCAGGCCAATCCGGCGACGTCAACGGAGCTTTTGATCGTGATCGGGACTCCGTGCAGCGCGCCGAGCGAATCTTTCGAGCTCCGCGACGAGCCGACTGCTTCGGCGGCCTTTGCCTGCATGCGGGCGCGCTCCGAGTCCACAGTCGTGAATGCGTTCAGCTTCGGATTCAGCCGCGCGATTCTTTCGAGGTGCGCTTCGAGCAATTCGACGGGAGATACTTTCCCGGCGCGCACCATCGCCGCCATTTCGATCAAGCTGCTGTAAACAAGATCATCCAACGCGGGGGCCTCCCTGGCCGGCAAGCCGCCGAGTCTACCATGCGATACGGTTTCGGATAGCCGCTCCTGCGCCGCGAGGGACGACTGGCGGATGGCACTAGCGGGAGAGAAAAATTCCTGCGTCAGTAGGTTCGCCGCAGCGCGTCACAACGGCACTTGGTCGAGAGGGACGATGAACTGAATGCCAGCTACATGCTTTGCGTGGAGGCGCGCGTCGTTGGTGATGAAGAGATCGACACCAACTGCCGCAGCACATGCCAATTGAACCGCATCTGGCGCCCGCAGCGATCGGTCGGTTCGTAGCGACGCGTAGATTCTGGCCGACTTGACGTCGAATGGGATCACCAAGGAAGCCGCTTCGATGGCCTGCTCGTATTTTCCCGCGAGCAGTTGGTCTCCCTGCTCTATCGGTTTGACGAGGACCTCACCCAGGGTAAGCGCAGACGTCAGGAGCTGATCGCCCCGCGACAGCATGGCTCGCCGAAGATCCACCACGCGCTTGCTGAGCGGTCCATGGCCCTCCAGCAGATAGATGAAGAGATTGGTGTCCCAAAAGATCCGGCTCATTCCCAGCCCTCACGCAGCCGGCGGACGTACTTATCGGGGGCCTCATCAGACCACAAATGTGATCCCGAACCTTTGAGTGCGAGGAGCGGGTCCGTTGCCTTGGCAGCTCTCTGCGCCTCGGAACTCCAGCCGCGATACCAATCCAGGAGTTCGGAGTAGCCAGGCGGCATCTGCTCAGGGACCGGAGTGATCTTGCCGCCCTCGCGCGCAGGATGATATGTGTCGCCGATTCGAAATAGACGGCGGCGGCCCGGGCCGGTCTCGAAGAGCATGCGGTAGCGACCGGGATTCGGCGCTCGGTTTGCCACACAGTGCTGCACCACGTGGACATAAACACCTGGCCGAATAGGGCCCGCGATCGCTTCCCGCGCAGCCCGCTCGACAACTTCTTCTACTGCGAAGTCCGGCTTGTCAGGGTGTTCGCGGTGAAGCAATGCAGCCGCAACCCACACCTCGTCAGCCACCTTCAGGCTTGATTTGAGTGTTGTCGGCATTTGTGTGCCCTCCTTATTTTGAATCATAACCATGTAATAATGTATTGTCAACAACAATATTACGCTATTGTGGCGGATCGTCGGCCTTACTCACCTACAGTTTCCAGCCGGTTAGGCTGGCCTGCCGTCGGAGCTTGGGCAGGTGCGAGATTGACTTGGTTGAATGTTGGGGAGAGAATCTGCAGGTTCATGGGCTTGGAATCCTGGTACTGCGTGACCACTCCCCGATTTCTTGCGGATAGGAACTGCTCGTGAGGCGGCTCACGTCAATCCTCGCGGCCGTTTTGTTCCTGACGGCGGCGTACGTCTTCGCGTGGCCATCGGCCAATGTTCCCTACTTCGGCGCGGTAATCCTGCATGTTGTCGCCGGCGTCGTGTTTCTTGTCGCGCTCTTCTTCGCCATGCGCAAGATCTGGCCGGCAGCTACGCCCGGGCAGCGGCTTGGCTGGGTTTTGCTCGCGCTCGGGGGATTGCTTGGCGCTGTGCTGATATACACCGGGACGCGCCGCGGCGAATGGCCATTGCTCTACACCCATATCGCTGCTTGTGTAGCGGGCGGAGCGATGCTTGCATCCGCCTGGGCCGGCAAGCGCGGGTTCTTCTCGGGAAGCTACATTGGCGGGATTTTTCGCACCGTGATTTTCCTGCTGGCCGCCGCGATTGTCACCGCCGGCGCGTGGTGGGTCCGCACTGTTCCCTGGGAACGCAGCCACCACATCGCGAATCCTGCGATTGCGCCTGCCTCGATGGACGGAGAAGGCGACGGCCCGAGCGGCCCATTTTTCCCCAGCTCCGCGCAGACC
>JBGPZR010000198.1:0-4922 GCA_041493845.1 Terriglobia bacterium
CATCTGTGGTTAAGGGCTTTCTTGCGCGAATGAACGCGCTCGCAAATTTTCCTTCCACCTGCGGCGCAATCGCCTCCACATCCACGCCTTGCGCGGTCAGAAATTGCCTGGCATCCTCCACGCCATAAACGCGCGTCGGTTCAACCTCGATTTCCTCGAATCCGGCTGCCGCGAGCTTCGAGCGATACTCTGCCTCTTCGAGCGCCCCGGCCACGCACCCTACCCACAGCTCTACACTCCGGCGAATGTCGGCGGGCACCGGCCCGCGAACCACGACGTCTGAAACAGCAAACCGCCCGCCCGGCCGCAGCACCCGAAAGGCCTCGCGCAGCACGCGATCCTTGTCCGCCGAAAGATTGATCACACAATTCGAAATCACCACGTCCACGGAATTCTCAGGCAGTGGAATGTTCTCGATTTCACCCTTCAGGAACTCCACGTTCTGGACGCCCGCTTTGCGCTGGTTCTCGCGCGCCAACTCGAGCATCTCGTCCGTCATGTCCAGCCCGTACGCTTTTCCCATCGGCCCCACGCGCTTGGCCGAAAGTAGAACATCGATCCCTCCGCCCGACCCCAAATCGAGCACGATCTCTCCCGCGTTCAATTGCGCGAGCGCCGTGGGATTGCCGCAGCCAAGCGACGCCGCCACTGCCTGCGCCGGCACCCCCGCAATTTCGCCCGGCTGATACAGATTCGAAGAAATCGGATCGCAACAGGGAATCGCGCTTGCTTCGCCCCCGCACCCGCCCCGCTCGCCCGCCGCCACCCGCCGTGCCGCTTCGCCATACTTGCTCTTCACCACTTCTTTGATATCGCTGTTTGCCACGGTTCTTTGCCTCCTCGTTCATTCAATATTCATTGACGATCTTCGATTAAGTTGAATATGCCTCTTCGCTCCCGCTAATCCTCTGTGATCTAATCGCAAGCTCGAAATTATCTGGGTGCTGCCATCCCACGTCCACCCGTGGCCTGGTTCAACCCCAGTTTTCTCTGTGCCTCAGTGGCTCCGTGGCAAGTCTTTCTAAACATCCATGATCAGCCGCGCCGCGTGTGGAAATTCACCCAGGCAATTCCGGTTCACGCGGTAAAACATGAACGTCCCGTGCCGCTCCGACAGCACAAACCGCGTCGCGCGCAAAATCTTCAGATGATGCGAAATGGTCGGCTGCCCCACCGGAAAATGCTTCACGATGTCGCAGACGCACACGGGATCGCGATTGGCCGCCAGCAGATTCAAAATCCGGATGCGCGTGGGGTCGGCCAGCGCCTTGAACCATCGCGCATATTCCCGCGCTCGTCCCCGCCCCAGTTTCGGCGACGTCGCCGTCCGGCAACACACTGCATTGCTCTCCGACGATTTCCCTTTGCGCTGCAATGGCCCAGTCTCCTTCGCACCTGGTGCAAACCTAGCACATTCATCGAAGAACATCAATGAAGGTGCAGCGCCTCCCGGTGCCATCCCACCGCGCTATACCACTAACTATCCACGGCCTCCCGACACGTCGGCCGACACATATTGTGTTAGCCTGAACTGGCGGGTTCGGAGAAAGCCGATAGTAAACGACGACAATTCGACCAGGCCCGGCCTTGCTTCTCTCGAGTGCGGCGCCTTGACGCTGCTTCCCTCTCGCCTCACCCCCCGACGACTGTCGCGTCAGTCCCACCCGTCACTCGCCACTGGTCACAGCCTCTTTCTAATCGTCGGTTCTCGAGTGCCCAAAATCTCACTAAGTCATTCAAAACAAAGCGCGCTCCCCGTCTCCAATCGTCAATGGAATTGGGCATCGAAATCAGCGGAATGCGAATCAAATATTCATCCCGAAATTCACGGAAACGGCGATCCGAATGGTCCGCCTTGGCAGATAGAAACAATCTTCGCTGGAGGTTGCCGCCCGCATTAGAATAGTGGCTCCTATGGACCCGGCACACAAATCCGCCATTTCTCCGGCCGCCCGGCGCGCCGTTGATCTGCGCTTCGTCGAGCTGATGGACAAGCTCCGCCGCAACCGCCCCGGCGACGATCAGGAGCTCCTCCGCCGCGCTTACGATTTTGCCGCCGAGCAGCACAAAACGCAGACACGCTTGTCCGGTGAACCGTTCCTCTCGCATCCGGTCGAAGTGGCGCACTTGCTCGCGGACATGCGTCTCGACGTCACCTCTCTGTGCGCCGCGCTGCTTCACGACGTCGTCGAAGACACAAAAATTCCGCTCACGCAAATCGCCGATCAATTCGGCGACGATGTCGCGCGCCTCGTTGAAGGCGCAACGAAAATCAGCCGCCTCGACTTGCTTGCTCCCGAAGCCCGGCAGGCAGAAAACGTCCGCAAGATGCTTCTCGCCATGGTCAACGATGTGCGTGTGGTCATGGTCAAGCTCGCAGACCGTCTCCACAATATGCGCACGCTCGGATTCCTCGATTCCGCGCGGCAGCAGCGCATTGCGCGCGAGACGCTCGATATCTACGCGCCGGTCGCAAACCGCCTCGGTATGGGCTTGATTCGCGGCGAACTCGAAGATCTCGCCTTCCGGTATCTCGAGCCGGAAGCTTTCCTCGACATCCAGAAAAAAATCTCCATCAAGCAGAAAGTTTTCCACAAATTCTTGCGCGAAGTCGAGGACACCATCCGCGCCAAAATGGTTGAAAGCGGCATACCGGCGGAGGTTCAGGCGCGCATCAAGCGCCTCTATTCGCTGCATCTGAAAATTCAGAAGCAGCAGCGCACGCTCGACCAGGTGTTCGACTTGCTCGCCGTCCGCGTTGTCACCGATACGGTAAAAAACTGCTATGCCGCCCTCGGCGTGATCCATCAGATCTGGCCGCCGGTACCCGGACGCTTCAAGGACTACATCGCCATGCCGCGCCCGAACCTTTACCAGTCGCTCCACACCACCGTCATCCACGCCGGCCAGCCTTTCGAAGTTCAGATTCGCACCCAGGAAATGCACCGCATCGCCGAACAGGGCGTCGCCGCTCACTGGAAATACAAGGATGGCCGTGAAGTTTCGCAGGCGGACGACCAGCGCATCGTCTGGATGCGCCAATTGATCGAGTGGGTCCAGGATATGCAGGAGCCGAGCGAATTCCTCTCCACGCTCCGCGTGGACCTCTATCCCGAAGAGGTTTATACCTTCTCGCCCAAGGGGCGCGTGGTGGTGCTCCCGCGCGGCGCCACACCGATTGATTTTGCTTACGCCATCCACACCGAAGTCGGAAATCAATGCAACGGCGCGAAAGTGAACGGCGCGATGGTTCCCCTGCGCCATGGGCTTGCGAATGGCGATGTGGTCGAAATCCTCACGCAAAAGGGCCACGAGCCTTCCCGCGATTGGCTCAGCTTCGTGCACACTTCCCGCGCGCGCAGCAAAATCCGCCAGTGGATCAATCTCCACGAGCGCGTGCAGGCCACTGAAGTCGGCCGCCGCCTGATCGACAAAGAAGCGCGCCAGGCAAACATCAACCTGAAGAAAATTACCGCCGAAGACTGGCAGCGCGTTGCCTCCGAATACGGCTGCGGCCGCGTGGAAGATCTATACGCCGATCTGGGCTACGGCAAATGGTCCGCGCGCCAGGTGCTCTCGAAAGCCAGCGGGCAGACCCTCCAGGAACCTGCTGAAGATCAGCGCCCGAAGCTGGTCTCGACCGTCAAACGCATGCTCGGCCTGAGCGACGCCGCCGTGGTTGTCCGCGGCCACGACGACCTGATGGTATATCGCTCGAAGTGCTGCAACCCCATTCCCGGCGACGACATCATCGGCTACGTCACGCGCGGCCGGGGCATCGCCGTGCACAGCAAGGGCTGCCCCAACGTCGAAAATCTTCTCTACGAAGCTGAGCGCCGCATCGAAGTGGATTGGGCCGGCTCGACGCAAGCCACCTTCCCCGTTCGCCTGCGGATTTTCACGGAAGACCGCCCCGGAATGCTCGCTGACATCACCACCGTGATCAGCGACGCAAACGCGAACATCCGCACATTCGAAAGCGGCGGCGAGGATCTGCACGCGCGCATCGAAGTGGCGCTCGATGTAAAAGATCGCAAACAACTCGAGCGCATCCTAGCGGGCATCAAACGCATCCCCGGTGTTTTCGATATCGAGCGCGTTTACAACGTCTGAGACTTTCTCACTCGCGCGCGGCTTATCAGACTGGCCCGCTGTCCCGGCGCGGCCAGTAATCCTTCCGCGTCACGCATCGCCCCGGCCGCACTTTGCTCTGTACAATGAGTGCTATGGGGAACGTCTTGGGAGATCCTCTCGGGCTCCGGCCGTCAAGGCGCGCAAATCCACGTGCGGCCCTCGCGCCGATTTTTGCTCTTCTATTGCTCGGCTCGTTTGCTGCCGGCTGCAAGCATGTTCAGCCGCTCGACACCAAGCCGCTCGACGCTTCCGGCATGAGTTACGACACAATCAAGAAGCTGGAATCGCTCCAAATCACGGCTCCCGAAGTTGCTGAGCTGGCTCGTGCACGCAACGCAGGTTTTTCCGACGCAAGCTGCATAGATCTTTTTCAAATTTCTCACGGACGCGGCGAGGCGTTCACATCCGGCGAGGCCGTCGCAGGCCTCATTCGCGTGGGGATGAGCGAGCCAAGCGTCCTCGAACTGGCAAGATTGAATCAACTGGGCCTTGGCGTCGGGGAGTTGCAGGCCATTCGCCTGACCGGTCTTTCGGACTCGATCGTCCTCGAAGTCGCGCGTCATCGCGCCGCGGGCAAGTCTGAGTTATCCGGCGTTTCGCTGGCACGCATGAAAAATGCCGGCCTGCGCGAATCCACACTTCTCGAGCTCGCTCGCCGCGGAATTTCGGATTCACAGGCCGCTGCCATCATCGCCTACCGGCGCCACGGCGCCAGCGACGCTGAAATTCTCCGCCGCTACTCAGGCTCCTAGCCTGCACCGGATTTTTCGCATTCTGCATTTTCTGGC
>JBGPZR010000345.1:0-3168 GCA_041493845.1 Terriglobia bacterium
AGCGGCGACGGGCCATGCCGCCGCAGCGCCTCCAGATGATCGGGAGTGCCGTAGCCCTTGTTCTGCGCGAGGCCGTACTGCGGATAGAGCTGGTCGTACTCCTCCATCCGCCGGTCGCGCTCCACCTTCGCCAGGATCGAAGCCGCCGCAATCGAGACCGACCGCGCATCGCCATGGATCAGCGCCTTCTGCTCGATCGGCAGATCAATCTCGATGGCATCCAGCAGGAGGTAATCCGGGAAAGGGCGAAGCTGAGAGACCGCCGCAGACATTGCCTGGCGGCTGGCCTGATAGATGTTCCACGCGTCGATCCGGCTGGCTTCGATTTCCGCCACCGCCCAAGCCAACGCGTGCTCGTGAATTCGTTCCGCCAGCTCCTCTCGCCGGTCCGCGCTCAATTTCTTCGAGTCATCCAGGCCGACGATCCGCCGCCGCGGATTCAGCACCACTGCCGCGGCGACAACCGGCCCAAACAGCGAGCCGCGGCCCGCTTCATCCAGTCCTGCGATGCGCTGCCACCCGTGCTGGCGTGCTTCGCGTTCGTATCGTGCAGAGCAAAGCCGTCCCATCGGCCGCGAAGTTTAGCACACGGCTGCCACGCTGCATCGTCATCCTGTGGATTCAATTTCACAAATCAGTCGTTGTAGCGCCGGGTAGTCCTAAGCCCGCCGCGGCGGGAAGGGCGTCCCGCCGGCTCTCTTGAATTTCAATGTGTGGGCGAGACCGCAGGGAGGCTCCAGCAGCGTCCAAACTAAAAAAGCCCGCCCCGATTTCTCGGAACGGGCCAATAAATAAAATCGCGCAGCTACTTGGTGGCGGCGCTGCTTGCAGCCGGCTTCTCATATGTCTCGACGCGCTTGATGCGCGCTGCTTTACCCTTGCGCGCGCGCAGGTAATTCAACTTGGCGCGCCGCACGCGTCCCTGCCGCACCACTTCAATCGTGCTGATCATCGGCGAATGCACCGGGAAAATGCGCTCCACGCCGATCCCGAAGCTCACGCGCCGCACCGTGAACGACTCGCCCAGCAACTCACCGCGCCGGCTCATCACCACGCCCTCAAACGGCTGGATGCGCTCTTTCTCTCCCTCGCCTTCCTTCAACCGCACATGCACGCGGATGGTATCCCCGGGGCGGAAGGCAGGGTGATCCTTGCGAAGTTGGGACTGCTGCACCTTGGCGATGATCGGTTTCATGTCTATTTTTCCCGGCAGACCCGCTCAGGTGGGGCCAGCACACAACGCACAATCTGCAATTCTACCGAAATCGCCCCATTTTGCCTACTTGAAATTGCACAGGGGACTCAATTCCGCCCATCAAATCTCGAGTGTTCCCCTGGGACGCGCTCAGGACTACAATGCCGCCTGACGTGGGGACGGAGGAAGCCATGCGCGCAGATCGTGTGGAACTTTCATGGGATCAGGCCAAGTCGAATTGGCTGGTTCGAATTGCGTCCGGCGAAGAAGTGATTCGCCGCCATTGCAAGCTGCGCAAGGACGCCGACGACCAGACACTCCTCACAGCCGCCCAGCAAACTGTGCGGGACGAGGGTTACGAAGCAGACCCCGCGCAAGTCAGCATTCGCCGTTAGTCACGCCCGCTGACGCTCGTAACTCCTCGCTCGTTCGCGCGGCGTTGAGCGTGGCTACGCGGTCCCTTTTCGCGCGCTCTGTTGGAGTTCGTCCAGAAGACTGCGGTCCTCATCTCTCAGCGCGACCCCTGCAAGCAGGTCGGGGCGGTTGCGCAGCGTTTTTTCGAGCGCCTTCTTCCGCCGCCAGCGGCGTATTTCCTCGTGGTTCCCGCCCACCAGCACTTCCGGCACGTCCCACTCGCGAAATTTCTGCGGCCGGGTGTAGTGCGGGCAATCCAAAATTCCGCGATGCGTGCCGCTCTGGCCGTCGCCTGAATTCCACAGGGGCGCTGCACTTGTGGAGATCCCAGCCGAACCATGCTGTGCCCTTCCGGCCTCCGTTTCAGTTTCGCTAAAAGACTCATATACCGTCGAATCTTCGTTGCCCAGCGCGCCGGGAATCAATCGCGTCACCGCATCCAGAATCATCGCCGCAGGCAATTCGCCGCCCGACAGCACGAAATCGCCGATCGAAATTTCATCCGTTGCCAGATGTTCGGCAACGCGTTCATCTACACCCTCATATCGGCCGCACAACAGCACGATCCGCTCGAGCTTCGCAAATCGCCGCGCCGTCTCCTGACGGAAAAGTTTTCCTGCCGCAGACAACAGCACGATCGCCGTTCCCGCCGGCTTTCTGGCCGCGCTTCCGCCTCCGAGCAACGATTCTACCGCCTCGAACAGCGGCTCCGGCTTCATCACCATTCCCTCGCCGCCGCCGAAGGGGCGGTCGTCCACGGTGCGGTGGCGATCGTGAGTGAACTCGCGCAGGTCGTGCACGTGCGCCTCCACCAGACGCGCCTCGCGCGCCCGCCGCACGATGCCATAGTCCAGTGGCCCGCCAAAAAATTCCGAAAAAATTGTGACGATGTCAAAGCGCATCGGTTCACCGTCTTTGGGTGATTCTCGGAATCCATCTCCGAACGTCTTTGCAATACTGTTCATACGCTGGTCCCATTTTTCTTCTCAGCGTAGGCTCTTCCTGAAGCAGCACAAAAAGATGAAACATGATTGCGACCATCGCAGCATAGCGCAGCAGCGCCGTGGACCAGAAGAGGAGGCTTTCTCCCAGGAGCACGCATAGCACGCTGATGTACATTGGATTCCGCGTAAATCGATACAGCCCGCGCACGACGAGGACCTTCGGCATGTCAATCGGCGCCGGTGTGCCTTTGCCGTAGAATGCAAAGTCGAGCGCGCACCATAGATAGCCAGCGGCACCCGTCGCAATCGCGACAAGCGCTCCGGCGGCAGTTGCGTTCCCTTCGATGGCCTGATGCCGAATCGCCGGGTAGAGAACGAACAGCGGCAGCCACACCGTCACCGTCCCGGGCACAAGAACGGTGAACAGCACCAGCTTTAGAAGAACAAAAACGATCGAAGAATTGCCGCCGTTCTTGTTTGCCACTCAGGGACTCCGGCATCACACAGTTCGTTCCGCCGCCAGTCTACGCTTTCGCTGGACGCTTAGGAATTGCTGTTCAATTCGCGGAGACCTTCGGGGAGCGCAACCTCAATCCGGCGCGCGGCGGTGTCCAC
>JBGPZR010000333.1:0-3290 GCA_041493845.1 Terriglobia bacterium
CGTCGCGACCTTCGATGCGGGTTTCAATTTGCGTTAGTGCGTGCTGGATTTGGCGCGGGTGTGAGCGGTCGGCCAGCGCTTTGGCGATTTGAGTATCGTTGAGCGGCCGGCCAAACCAAGTCGCATTCCAGAACAGGAACGGCATCAGCACGAACAGGAACGCCATAATTACGATGCCGTAGGTCCAGCGCCCTCCGAACGATTTTTGCGGCTTGGTGTCGGTTGTCATGTCATTAAAAGAGTACAGGGACGAGTGACGAGTGACAAGTGAGCAGGGATGGCGGTGAAATCGCGAGAGGGCGCGACCATTTAGATCACCGAATCGCAGAGGACACAGACGCGGCACCAATGGGGGTGTAGGCGATGTACAGCAGCCAGTAAATGATGACGCCGGTGACGGAGATATAGAGCCAGATTGGATAGGTCCAGCGGGCGATACGGCGGTGGCTCGAGAATTTTTCACGCAGAGCGAAACTGAGTGTGATGAGGACAAGTGGCAGGTTCACGATGGCGAGAATGGTGTGCGAGATGAGCAAGGTGAAATAGATGGGCCGGATCGCTCCCTGGCCGCCGAACCGAATGATGCCTGCATGGAGGTGGAAATAAATATAGGAGGCGAGGAAGGCGGTGGAGCTAATGAACGCGGTGATCATGCAGATGCGGTGCTGAAAGATTTTCTTGTGGCGGATGAAATAGTAGCCGCAGAGCAAGAAGACGGTGCAAGCGGCGTTGAGCGAGGCGTTGATTGCGGGGAGAGACGAGAGGGGCAGAAAAGTCATCAGCGGGGCGGCGCGAGGCTACTTTCCCTGCGGTGCAGACTGTGTGGCCGGTGCGGCAGCTTTCGCTGCGGGAGTTGCCGCTTTCGACTTCGAGTGGCCGAACGAGGGAAGGATGCCCGCCTGGCTCAACTGGAGCAGAAACATCAGGCCGAAGATGCCAGCCATCATGAGGCAGACGAAAAGCATCATGATCCCGTCAATGCCGCTTGCGAGCAGGCCGCTGGTGATGTCCCAGATGATGCCCAGCAGGCAAAGCAGCGCTAAAAAAGCGCAGATGGCGCTGAGTTCGAGCGCGTTGGTTTTGGGATTCATTCGTTGTTCCCTTCTGATTGCAATCCATTCATCGGCTGAGCTTGTCCAGGATCATCAGGCCGAGGAGCAGCGGGATGTGTGCGATGGTGGCATGCATGAGGCACTTGGCTCGATAGTTGGTGCGTTCCCGGCTGGCCCAGAGCGAAACCTGCAGCAAAATCATGCCCAGCACCAGCGCGCCAAAGAAATAGCGGATGCCAGCTAGGCCTACGACCGCAGGCAGCAAACTGACGGGGACCAAAATGGCAGACATGACCACGATTTGACGGAAAGTGGCGTCGCCGCTGGGGTCTACGACCGGAAGCATGCGGATGCCGGCGCGGGCGTAGTCTTCACGATACATCCAGGCGATGGCGAAGAAGTGCGGAAACTGCCAGAAGAAAAGAATGCCGAAGAGCAGCCAGGCGCCAAGAGAGAGCGAGCCATGCGCCGCGGCCCAGCCGATGAGCGGAGGCAGCGCGCCGGGAATTGCGCCGACGGCGGTGGCGAGTGTCGTGCGGGTCTTGAGCGGCGTGTAAAGGCCGAGATAAAGAACGGTGGTGGCGAGCGCGAGGAATGCTGCCAAGCCATTGACCGCGAGGGCCAGCCAGGCAGAGCCAAGGACGATCGTGCCGACGCCAAATCGTAGAACTTCCCGCGGCTGCAGGAGTCCAACCGGAAGCGGACGCGCGGCAGTGCGGCGCATGACCGCGTCCATCTCGCGCTCGAAGTATTGATTCAGCGCGGCGGTGCCTCCGGCGACGAGCATGGTGCCGAAGAGTGTGTGCATCAGCAAAGACCAGTCAAGCGATCCGCGCGATCCGAGATAGAAGCCCGCAACCGTGGTGATGACCACCAAGAACGTGACGTCGGGCTTGGTGAGGACCACGTAGCCCCAGGGCTTATCGAAGGCGGTGAGTTCGGCGGTGCGCAGAGTGGACATCGTCTAGGCCCTGGCCTTTTCCGCCGAACTGTTTACGGCGGCGGAACCTGCCGGCCGAAGCAGCCGGAAACTGGAAAGAGTGAGCAGGACGCTGGCGGCGAGCGTGAGTGCGCCGACGACAACGTGGGCGACCTCGATGATGACGTAGAGCAGCACAGGTTGAGCGGCGTTGAGCGATTCAGCCACGGCCCAGTAAGCAGCGAAGCCGAGAAGAATCTGCGTGCCGAGGAAGGCTTGCAGCAAGATGCCCCAGCGGCGAAGGTCACTCACCTGGCCGAAGCGCTCGCGAACGGTGCGAGAGGCCCACACGGCAAGGAAGAGAACCACGACGGCACCCAGGAGATGCGGCAACATCCCGAAGGCACCGTGGCGGAACCCTGCGCCCAGAACGAGCTGGATCAGGATGGCGGCGGTGGTCCACGCTGAAAGAGAGCGCAAGCGCGGAGAACCGGGATCGTCGAGCGGGGCGAAATCGCGCTGCCACCAGGCGCTGGTGAGGAGCATGAGGCTCACCACCACCATGAAGAAAATCTGCGCAAGAGTGGCATGGGCCGTGGCGATCAGAGCGGGGTGGCCTAGTCTGACGCGAAGCCCGCCCAGGCCAGCTTGCGCGAAAACGAGCGCGAGTGCGATCCAGCCCCAGCGGCGCGCGGGACCACGCAGGGACGTGCGTGCAAGCCAGATTGCAAGGATTGCTGTGAGGGCTGCGACGAGGCCGGCGACGACGCGGTGGGCATATTCGTAACGGATGCCGCCAATCAACGGCGGGATGATGCGGCCATACGCGAGCGGCCAGTCTGGGACGGAGTCTGCGGCGTCATTGCTGGTGACGAGCGCTCCGGCCACGAGGAGCAGGACCGTTGTGAGAGCGGTTGCGACGGCGAAGCGGTGAATGCCGGCGGTATTGTTCGATTCAGCCATTACGAGTGCGAGTCCCCAGTTGAAAATTCTGCGACAGCGTTTGGTCGAAGCAGGGGCGGGTCTGAGACCCGCCCCCACTTCACGCAATTAGTTCGCGAAAACTTACTAGTCGCCGGAAGCGGCGGCTTTAAAGGTGAATGTTACGGCTTTCGAGTCTTTGGCACCGATCGTCACAGTTTGATCCTGCGAACCGTACTTTTCCTGCCAGGCTTCGATCGTGTACGTGCCCGGAGGGAGCCCCTTCAGCTCGAACTTGCCGTCCTTTCCCGTGACCGCATAGTACGGATGCTTGAAGACGAAAACGTAGCTCTTCATCCACGGGTGCACGTTGCACTTCACCGGAATGGCAAGCTCAG